>JBEDCT010000027.1:0-28678 GCA_041176665.1 Bacteroidota bacterium
CTCGCATCGAAAATTGAACGCTGAAAATTTTTACATTTGACAAAACGATTGTGATGAACTTTTCAGTAGACCCTCAAGGAAAAATAGTAGTTGTATCTGCACATGTCGAAAAACTCGACGCCAGTAATGCACCTGAATTGAAAAGCCATTTCCTTCAATTGAATAAAATTGGTAGTAATTTCATTCTATTAGACCTTTCAAAAACAAAATACTGCGACTCATCTGGATTAAGCGCCATTCTTATTGCGAATCGACTTTGTAAAGACACCAACGGTGGATTTGCCCTTTGTGGACTTCAGAGCAATGTTCAAAAAATGGTTGAAATTGCACAATTAGATAAAGTTCTAGTCATTACCAATTCCATAGATAAAGGAATTGATGCACTTATTGCGTGAGTTTCTCCGTTTGCATCTTAGGTAGTGGAGCAGCGCTTCCAACAGGCAAGCGAAATCCAACAGCTCAGTACATTGAATGCAATAACCGACACATTCTGATTGATTGTGGAGAAGGAACCCAATTGCAACTGCGTAAATTTGGGATTAAACTGCAACGAATTTCCCATATCCTCATTTCCCATCTTCATGGAGATCATTTTTTTGGCCTACCGGGATTAATTTCATCCATGCATTTGTTAGGACGCACCCGTGGTTTAACTGTTTATGGTCCACCGGAATTGCAACAATTGATCACTTCGTTTATTGAAGTTGGCGGACACAAACTTTGCTTTGATGTACAATTCGTTCAACTAGAGACAAAGTCGCTGCAAACAATTTTCGAGGATCGACTCATTGAAATTAAAAGTTTTGCACTAAAGCACCGAATCCCAACATGGGGGTATCGGATTGAAGAAAAGCCAAAAGCCTTACATTTGAATGCAGCTGCCATCAAAGAAGCTGGATTACTTCTCGAAGACTTGCCAAAATTAAAAGCTGGAATGGACGTGGTAAAAGATGGACGAGTATTGAAAAATAAGAAATTCACAAGTCCACCCTCCCCTTCTTTAACATATGCCTATTGTTCTGACACAAAACCTTGGTCTGGGTACGAATCAGCGATCGAAGGCGTGCATTTAATGTACCACGAAGCAACATTTACAGATCAACATGCAGCACGTGCGAAACAAACCTTTCACAGCACCGCAAAACAAGCAGCTGAAATGGCGGAGAAAATGAAGGTCAAACACCTGATAATCGGACATTTCTCTTCCCGCTATGAATCTAGCGAACAACATTTATTGGAAGCTAAAAGTATTTTCCAAAATACACATGCCGCGGAAGACGGTGAATGGATTGACCTAGAAAAATTGCCTTATTTCTGAGAAAATCTGTACAAGATGTATGCGGTAAAAGCAAACATAATGTTAGGAATCCAAACGGAAATAATCGCTGGTAAGCCCACATTCATGGAGGCAACTGTTAACATTTTCATCGAAAAGATATAGATAAAAACAATGATGAGTCCAATGGCCACATTGACTCCAATTCCCCCGCGCTTTTTTCTCGAAGAAACGGACACACCCATGATTGTTAAAATATAGGCCGCAAAAGGATAGGAAGTGCGTTGATGAAGTTCGATTTCATACGTTGGAACAAGTGCGGAACCTTTGATTTTCTCCCGTTCAATTAATCGGGTTAACTCACTATACGTCATCGTTTCTGCGACATTCTCACGTTGAGCAATTTCCTCCAAGGTAAAGGAAAATGTGGTGTCCTTTTGGGATCCATGTACGAGTTTTCCTTTCGGAAATTCGTAATTTTTCTCGTAAAAATCTTTCACAGACCAACGATTTGACCCTGGAATACTTTTTACTTTTCGTGCGCGAAAAAAGTAAACTGGTTCGTTTTCATTGTTCCACTTTTGAATGGTCAAATCATGAATTTCATTTTCAGTGGAGGTGTAATTCGAAAAATAAACCAATTCATTATTCGGATATTCCGCTTGGTAATCCTCTACGGATAAAACATCGCGGTAGTACTTCTCTTCAAACGCCAATCGAATCTTTGAGGACCTCGGTACAATAAAGTGGTTCAGTACAAACGACAGAATCATTAAAACTGTCGCTCCAATCATATATGGCCTCAAAAATCTTGTAATCGGACGACCACTAAACCAAATGGGGATAATTTCTGTGTCCTGGGCCATTTTAGCGGTGAACCAAATCACAGAAATGAAAATAATCATGGACGAAAATGTATTCCCGTAAAAAAGAATAAAATTCACGTAATAGTCGAAGATAATCTCAGACATTGGTGCTTTATTCGAAATGAACTCGCTTAATTTTTCAGAAACATCGAAAACCATCGCTAATAACATGATCACTCCCAACATGAAAAAAAATGTTGAGAGGAATTTCTTGATGATATATCGATCGATGATCTTTAGCATATCAACTTAACGTCGAATCGACAATTTTGGTATGACTTGATTTTTCCAAGCAACAAAATCTCCCGCTTGTATGTGTTCTCTTGCTTGTTTCACTAAATCCAGGTAGAAAGCTAAATTATGAATCGTCGCAATTTGTATACCCAAGTACTCTCCAGACTTCACCAAATGACGTAAATATGCTTTGGTATACACTTGGTCCACCCAAACTCCACTCGTTTCATCTAAGGGAGAGAAGTCCTTTGACCATTTTTCATTTTTAATGTTGATCGTTCCTTCCCAAGTGTACAGAAGTCCATGTCGTGCATTACGGCTGGGCATCACACAATCAAACATGTCAATTCCCAAAGCAATACATTCCAGAATATTCGTTGGAGTCCCCACACCCATTAAATAGCGAGGTTTATCAACTGGTAAAATTTCACAAACCAATTCCGTCATTTCATACAAATCATCGTCCGGTTCTCCCACTGACAATCCGCCAATCGCATTACCTACCGCGTCCCATGAGGCGATGTTTTCTGCTGATTCCTTGCGCAAATCTTTGAAAACACTGCCTTGAACAATTGGGAAAAGCGCCTGTTCATAGCCGTATTTGGGCTCGGAGGCATCCATTGCTTCAAAACAACGCTTCAACCAACGATGCGTCATATCCATAGATCTTTTTGCGTAATTGTATTCACATGGATAAGGAGTACATTCATCGAAAGCCATAATGATATCTGCTCCGATTGAACGTTGAATATCAATTGCTCTTTCTGGTGTGAAAAAATGATAACTTCCATCAAGGTGAGATTGAAACTTCACCCCTTCTTCAATGATTTTTCTTCTTCCCGATAATGAGTATACTTGATAACCACCGCTATCTGTTAACATTGGTCGTTCCCAACCAATAAACTGATGTAGACCTCCAGCTGCTTCTAACACCTCGATTCCAGGACGCAAAAATAAATGGTATGTATTCCCTAAAATGATTTGAGCGTTAATATCGTCTCGTAATTCCTGTTGATGTACACCCTTCACTGAACCGACGGTCCCCACAGGCATAAATATCGGAGTTTCAATGGTTCCGTGTTCAGTATGTAGCCGACCCGTGCGTGCTTTTGAGTCAGGATTTTGCGTCAGAAGATCAAAGTGCATAAAAATGTTGAAAAATAACTGGAACAAAGATACGTGTATTTGATTTGAGAATTCATCTTTGTACTGAAGTTATCCTATGAAGTTTATACCTACGTTTGAAATTAATTTTTTCTCCATCGCATTCTTTGCATTCGCATTGTTTGTCGTGGTGCAAGTATTGTACGTCTTGTTCATCTACAGTCGACTCGCCTTTCATAAATCCAAACCGATTGATGACCATCAAAATTGGATGCCTATAAGTGTGATTATTGCTGCACGAAACGAATCGGACAACCTGTATGAAAATCTTCCTGCTATTTTAAGCCAAGATTACCCAATCTATGAAGTAATCGTGGTAAATAATCAATCTATCGACGACAGTGGGTGGATTCTTACGGCCTTCGCGCGACAATTTCCTAATTTACGCGTGGTGGAGTTGAGTAAAAATAAGCACTTACTTCCGGGGAAAAAATTACCCATTACCCTTGCGATTAAAGCAGCGAAATACGAACATTTTGTTTTGACCGATGCCGATTGCAAACCCACCAATAATCAGTGGATTAAACAAATGGCAAGTCAATACACCCGTTCCAAGCAAATTGTGATTGGTTATGCTCCTTTTGTGAAAAACAAAGGATTCTTAAACCGCCTTATTCGATTTGATACCGCATGGATTGGCGTCAATTATTTCTCTATGGCACTTGCAAAACTGCCTTACATGGGGGTTGGAAGAAATCTTGCTTATACAAAAAGTGTGTTTCATTCCGTGAACGGATTTAAATCTCACTATTCCGTCCCAACTGGAGACGACGTGCTTTTTATTCAAGAGGCAGCAAAAAAATCAAATTATTCCATTCAATTAAATCCCGATTCGTTCTGCTACTCTCAAGCACCAACTTCATGGACAAGATGGATGACACAAAAGACGCGTCACTACGCTACATCAGGGAAATACCGATTTATTAAGAAACTCTTGTTAGGAATATATCCACTGTCCCTCGTTCTGATGTGGGTATCTTTTATTACTTTGCTGTTTAGTAAAGAGTTCATTCTGCTCAGCAGCAGTGTTTTTGGATTTATTTTACTGTTAAAATGGTGGTTACAAGGACGTTGCCTGTCTCAGTTGAAGGAGAAAAGTTTCATTCGCTTTTTACCTTTCTGGGATTTGTTTTATGCCTTGTTGATGCCAATATTGTTTTACATATCAGAACGTCAAAAGTATTATAGATGGTAGAGAACGAACATTTATCGGATAAAGCCAAACATGACCTCGTGTTAGTGGAAGCTGCACGTAAAGGAAATCAAGCTGCATATGCCGATTTAATGGATCGTTACCGCGATTCGATCTTCTACATGATGTTGAAAATGGTCAAAAATTCCGATGACGCCGACGACCTAACCATCGAGGCTTTTGGAAAAGCATTTAGTCGGCTCGATCAGTACTCTCCAAGTTTCGCTTTTAGTACATGGTTGTTTAAAATCGCGTCGAATAACTGCATCGACTTTATCCGTAAAAAACGAATTGAGGTTACTTCTATCGATAAAGGAATGATGACCGAAGATGGTGGTCGTCTGCGCATAGATGCGCGTTCTAGTGGATTAAATCCGGAAGAAACCATCATTCAAGGACAACGAATCATTCACATGCGTTTATTAGTGAGTAAACTCAAACCGAAGTATCGTGAACTTGTCGAAAAACGCTATTTCGAAGAATTAAGTTACGAGGAAATTGCAGAGGAAATGAACCTACCGCTAGGAACCGTGAAAGCACAACTTTTTCGTGCACGTGATTTTCTAGCTGCCATGATGGACAAAACCAAAGATACTATTTAAGCACGGTGGATATCCTAAGCAAATACTTTCCAGAATTAAGTCCTGTTCAAATTCAACAATTTGCTCAACTCGAAGAGTTGTACACTTTTTGGAATGCTCAAATCAATGTTATTTCAAGAAAGGACACAGAAAACTTTTATACACATCATGTTTTACATTCTCTTGGAATCGCAAAAATATGTGAATTTAAGTCAGGTTCTTCCATTCTCGATATTGGAACAGGAGGCGGCTTCCCTGGTATACCTTTAGCTATATTATTCCCGGAAACGTCATTTGTTTTGGTCGACTCCATCGGTAAGAAAATCAAAGTGGTAAACGAAGTTGCGCAAGCTTTAGGACTCACAAATGTTGTTGCCCATCATGCTCGAGCAGAGGAGATTAAGGGAGATTTTGACTTCATTGTCAGTCGAGCAGTTACTCAAATGCCCATTTTTTTAACTTGGGTTAAGGGAAAAGTGAAGAAGAAATCTGAACATGACTTAGTGAACGGAATCCTTTACCTGAAAGGCGGCGATTTAAGTGAGGAAATGAAACCTGTAAAACACTTACACAAAGAATTTTTACTTTCTGACTCCTTCGAAGAACCCTTTTTCGAAACGAAAAAAGTCATTTACGTAAAATTAAGATAATAACGAGGGGAATTCCATTGTGAATAGAGGAATTGGAACAGAAAACAATTCTTCTGTCGACAAATCTTTAAAGGTGTAAAATCCACTCATACGTCCAATCGGCATCCAAAATTCGCAGCCACTTACGTATTCAAATTGTTCTCCTGCTGTAATAATCGGTTGTTCACCTACAACACCTGGACCATCTACGTGTTGAATCCCATAAATTAAGTGTTCAACCATCCAATGACGATGTAGCAATTGAATAGACTCACTGCCTTTATTTTCGATGAAAATTCGGTAATTAAAAAAATATTGGCTGTCATCCGGATTCGATAAATCCGCACGGAACCATGTTTTTACATGAATTTTAACAGTAGAAATGATTTTATTTGTCATGATGTACGATTCAAACCAACGTTAAAATAATAATGAAAATGACCAATAATTGGCTTTTATTTCTGTATCAAGCAACTTGAATACGCCTTAATAGCGCGTCTTTCTCCAAATGAATCTACTAATTCGTGCGTAGTAGCCTTTATAGACACCGCGTCCAAATCAACCTTCAAAATTTGAGCAATGATTTCACACATTTCAGGAATGTGGGGATTCAATTTTGGACTCTCTAAAATAACAGTTGAGTCCACATTAACCACGTGATATCCTTTTTCATGAACGAGTTTCACTACCTCTGTTAAAAGTATTTTTGAATCTATTCCTTTGTACTTTGGATCCTTGTCTGAAAAATGATACCCAATATCACGTAGGTTCGCCGCTCCTAGCAATGCATCGCAAATCGCATGTAAAAGAACATCCGCATCTGAATGTCCAACAGCTCCTAAATCCGATTCGATTTTTTTTCCACCTATGTACAGATCGTAACCCTCAGCTAAGCGATGAACATCAACTCCAAATCCTGTTCGAATCTGCATCTCTATATTCCACTAGGTGTTGATCCACCAGTACGCCCCATATTCAATCTAAGGGTAAAACGCAAGGTGTTTGCTAATGGGCTTTGTCTACCGCTTACCGAAGCCAGGTAAGAGAAATCTATGGAGAACATATTGTATTTCAAACTTGCACCAAAATTCAAAAATTGACGATTACCCTTGTTTCTGTTCTCATAGAACATTCCTGTTCTAAAAGCAAGTGCATCGTTGTACCACCATTCAATCCCACCTGCAATGTTAATTTCTGCTAATTCCTCTTTCAATTTTGTTCCTTTCACGATGGCATAAGAACCATCGTTATTTTGAATAAAATCACCATTTGCATCTTTCGCAACCACGCCAGGTGCATCATAAAAAGATTGTAAAATACTATTGATAATTCCTACATCTCCATCCATACCGGATAACATCGTATAACTTCCGTTAACATTCGCATAGTAAGCTGGTGTTGGAACAAGCAACTTCTGAAGATCCAAAGCAAACGTCACCTTATTGTAATCGTCAAACTCCGCTTCAAACGCATTACCGATTTTTAAATTCATCGGGATGAAATCCCTTTTAGACAATTCCGAATAAGCAACCTTATTACCGAGGTTGTTCAATGTTGCAGCGAATGTGTATGTTCCATCCGTATTCCCAATTTTTGCGTCTTCGTTGCGATACGTAATGGAGAAATCGGCTCCCCCAACAACACCGGCTTTCGTATTTACACCACCAACGGTCAATCCACCCGTTAGATTCGAGTAGGCAAACTTTCCATTAATTCCAATACTTAATTTCTTCGCTAGACGAAAGGCATAAGCACCGGTTAATTCAAATTCACTCGGCTTATCATCGCGAAGTACATTTCCGCTGACATCCGTAAAGGTAATTTCACCCAAACTAAAATAGCGCAAAGAACCTCCAATTGTATGTATTTTGTTGATTCGATAATATCCGGCTAAGTAGGACAAACTAATATCATTCGTTAATTGTCGTAACCAGGGAGTGTAGGACAAACTTAACTCTGACTTCTCTTTGGCGAAGCTCAGCATGGATGTATTCCAATAGACAGAAGTAGATGTTGGGCTCAATGCAGTTCCAGCATCCCCCATTCCACCGGCCCTTGAATCTGGGGTAATTGCCATAAACGGCAAAGCAGTAGTGATGGTATTTAATTGTAAGTCATTATCCGTAACACCTGATCCCCCACCATTCGGTTGAGCATAGACTAGAATAGAAGAATAACAGATGGATAAAACGAAAAAAATGTGCTTCATAAATAACAGTACTTAATGGTCTGTAAATATACGAAAAACTAGGTTTTTTATTGTGGAATCACTTCAAAATAACCAATTTCTCTGTTTTTTCAGCAGTTTGACCATCGATATTTTTCACTTTCAAGCGATAAACGTATACTCCCTTCGCTAATTGATCTCCAAAATCATCTTTGCCATCCCAATCGATGCCTTCAGATCTAAATCCTTGCGTTTGTACTTGCTGTTGAATTGTTTTAACAAGTCTTCCAGAAATGGTGTAGATCTGAACTTGCACATCAAGTTGATTACAAGACTGATTGTGCTCAAACATAAATGATGTGCGGGTAGTAAATGGATTTGGATAATTGTACACATGGTCCAAAACGGGAACTTCTTTTTCTTGAACAATAAATTCCAGTGTTGCAGTTCCAGAATTATTATTAACATCCCAAACTTTCAATTCAAGGGTATGTTTTCCTTTGGATAAACCTTGAAACTGATACCTCACCTCGCCGTTTTGATAATCATTCAATCCGGCCGAATAAAAATCATTCAACACAAAAGGATTACTCGTTTCACCATCTAGCACTGCAACAATGTCGTGGCCGATCCCATTTCCAACGGTGTTAATTCCGTTTTCATCAAAAACTTTGGCAAACAACACAGGATTTGCGTCCGTAATACTTCCCGATACAAATGCTTCGTCGTTCATGAATAATTGAATCGTTGGTGCGACTGCGTCGTTGAGTCCATTTGGATTAATGCCTCCGATGATTAACATGGTATCAAATCCCTGCGCATCTGTCACCGAACTATTTCCATAATAACTAATTTTCCCCAATCCATAATTCAAGGCGATGTCTTTCGGCACGATGAACTCAAAGTCAAAATATCCATTGATGATACTGGCTTTTCCGCGGTATATTTTATTACGTTGCTGCTGAAAACTTGACACTTGAGGTGGATCTTGTCCAAGTGTTTGCTGGGTTTTAAACTTA
The DNA here is from genome assembly GCA_041176665.1 of Bacteroidota bacterium. GTDB lineage: Bacteria > Bacteroidota > Bacteroidia > Flavobacteriales_D > Crocinitomicaceae > UBA952. The sequence continues at coordinate 9,129 of JBEDCT010000027.1, forward strand.
TCATAAATTGTAGGTGTCAATTCACCATTCCATGTATTCAAAATAGCCCCATTCCAATCTTCCATGTGTCCCTTGATTCGCACCTTACTCAAGGCATTGATGGTGTCAATTTGAACTTGTGGACTAATTCCATTGATGCTATCTGTAACGATTCGGTATCTGGGCAGCGCAATGCGTAAGGCTGGATCTCCAATCAAGGTGAAACTTCGTTTATTTCCACTTGAACCCGAATTATTTTTAGTTAACATTGCAATTTCCCCAAACGTCTTTGGATTCCCGGCGGCATCTCTCTTAAATACTTGCTGATAAAAGGCATCTCCTGTCACTTCATTCACGGTAATATAAACAGCTCTAGTCGTTGTCATTAAGGCGATTGAGGATCCAGTTGGATTCAAAAAAGCCCATTCTCCAGCGGAAACTCTTTCTGGATCATCGAATCGAGTGAATTCACATGTTGCAGAAACAAATAAGTTCAGCGCATTGATGTTATTCCATGACTGAATTTGTGGTATCGTCACAATTCGTTCTTCTGCTAATCCAACTTCTCCTCCGTGTCCAACATAATTGATCATCACAATTCCTCGTTGCACCCTATCTGTAATCGCTTCGGACAAGGCAGGAAAACGAATGCCACCGGTAGAAATGACCATTGGAAATGCAGCCATGTACAGTTTCTCACCATTCATTTCTCGGTGATTTTTTTTGACGTAATTGTATTGAGGTTCTGCATTTTCCGAAATAAATATATTCGACTGAGCATTATCAGCAATTTGAACAAATTTCAATCTCCAATCACCAAATGTAGAGCTTAGGTCAGTTGAGCCCAAGCAACAAGATGCGTTGTTTGGATAAAGGTCTGAACCATTTTTTAAGTAATGTTCTACCTTATCAACTTGTTGCTTCGCTTGAATATTATCACTGACAATAAAACGCCCCACACCAATATCCATTAAGTCAGTACTTAAGAATCCTTCATTGTCACCAAGAAGTCCAAAGTAATCGTCAGAAACAAGTGCGTTCAGGTAATCTTCACTGAGTACTGCTTGATAGGTTGGAATAAAATTATTGTTGTTGTCCAGACGGTTTTTAGGGTCATACGTTCCATCACCAAATAACAACAGGTACTTTGGTTTGGTCGTTGGATCATTTTGCAGGGCACGGTCATAGAACATTTTCGCAAACATTCGAATCGCTGTTGCGTCCTGCATACCGGAACTGAATTCATTGTATACTTCCATCACATTGACTACATGGACGGACATTCCTTCCGCTCGATGTAAGTCCGCTAATCTGTTCGCTTGAGAGAGAAAGTCTGGATGAGACACGATGAGGTAGTCCGCTTGAGCTAATCCATGAAGGTTTTGATTGCTTACCGCCCCTACTCTATCCGGAGTAAAGAATGAACTCCCATTAGATGCCACAAATTCTTTTAAACCACCATCTGTTTTAAACGATTTGGAATTGCCATTCGAGGTAATGAACATTCTTTTTGGCACATGCTTATCCGTAATATCCCAGACAAATCCACTTGCTGGCAATCCTGTGATATCGTATGAAACAAGCTGACTATCAGGTATGTTTTTCACCCTGAACCCGAATTGTGTTCCATAAAAAACCAATTTTCTTTTGGTTGTCAAAAAAATTCGATCCAGGTACGTTTCAGTCGTTGGGGATTGACGTGTAACACTCAGTTTTAACGGCAACGAAGAAGGAGGGTTATCCATCGAAAACTTGTATTCTCCCCTGGAAAATTCCGAAGAATTGATGGGTAATATATTCGAGAATAAATTCTGTCCATTAACACTCGCTTTTATCGTGTTAAGTAAATTATTATTCGGACAATTAGAAGCAATATCCAACTTGAAGTCCAATTTCACTGTATCCAAGTTGGGGATGGAAAAATTAAAGGTTCTTTCTAATTCCACATCGAATAATTCGCCATACCATCTCTGACCACCTCTCACTAAATTCACTAAATCATTTTCATAGCTTTCTCTAAAATCATAGGAAGTTATGGTCGTGTCAGCAGGCGTGTCATTTTGAGTATCAACTTGAATTCGTAACGGCGCTTCGTTCCCGTTAATATTGATGAAATAAGTGGAAACATCACTGTAAATATTTCGGACTTGAATATAAGGAAAAACCGTTTCTGAACTGGACCATCTATGAGGTCCCCATGCATGAAATAGTATGTAATCATTGTCATTAAAAACACCGTCAGATTCTCCTTGGATGAAAATGGCGTTTTTTGCTAAGTCATCCGTTCTGGGTAAATTATTTTTTTCTGGAAGTAGACCATCGCCGTTACCGTAAATGTGAATGTGGGCTGGATTCAAGCTCGATGTATTTATGCCACAAGACTCCAAAAAGGCCTTGTCCATTTTATAAATTCCATCTTTAGCCACGGAGATCTTGTACCAAGAACCTGAGCCTGATTTCATCACAGAATTAAGGACGAAATCTTTTTGATTAGAACTGATTGTTGGGTTTAATTGATAAGAAAATTGAACAATTCTCTCGTAGATTCCATCACGTAAACGGACAGGTGTGGCATGAATAACGACAAATGAACTTCCAGACTCATCTGACACCGAAGCCTCGATCAAAAAATCCTCTGTCACTCGAATAAATGCACCTTTGTAATAGCTTAAATCGGAACTTGGAATCTGTTCAGTTACGATGTTAGAAATGACCACACTTTGTTGTGATGAATTGGTTTTTGTTTTACTAAAATAATAAGGGAAACCATTGTCGACCCCTTGATTTTCTATGAAACGTAGTGTGTAAACTTTACCTCCCACCTCATGTGTGTGATTCTGAGTCCAATTCAAATCGACTTTCACGACTTGAGAAAACACCGCGTTTGCACTAAAAAGCAGAAGGAATGTAAAAATAATTCGGTTCATGTTTAATTTTTTTCAATTAATGTATGGAAGAAAAACGTCAATATATTTATTTTATTTGAATAATTATTCGATATTTGTAACCTTTGAAACCTAAACTACGTTAAGATTGTTCGTGCTAAAAACAAAGTTTGTGAAAACATTCGGAACTCTAGTCATTGCTTTGACAAATATATTTGTTGTATCAATGTCAAATAATTCATGGTCCCAGGACCCAACATTTACACAATTCTATTCGAATCCAGTGTATTTGAATCCTGCCCTTGCTGGTGCAAGTGGATGTCCTAGAATCTCTTTAAACTACCGTAACCAATGGCCTCAGTTAACGGGTAATTTCGTTACCTACTCTGCAGCGTTTGACACTTACGCTAAAAACGTTTCTGGTGGAATCGGTTTAATTGCCTTGCACGACCAACAAGGACAAGGAACAATCCAAACAACGATGGTAGGTGGAGTTTATTCCTACAACCTCAAAGTAAATAGAAAATTCTCTTTGATGTTTGGAGCAAGAGCTGCATACTTTCAGAAGTCTTTAGACTGGGATAAATTAACTTTTGGTGACATGATTGACCCAAGAAGAGGTTTTATCTATCAAACTGGTGATGTTGTTCGTGGAAATGGTCGTCATGGATTCTTCGATGCTTCTGCTGGATTAGTTGGATTTACAAAGAATTTTTATTTCGGAGTTGCCGGACACCACCTTAATCGTCCGGACGAATCAATGATCCTTGGTCAATCCCGTTTGCCAATTCGTGTAACTGGTCATATGGGCGCTACAATTAAGATTGGTCAACGTGGACGTTATTCAAGTAGTACCATGTTGATGCCAAACATCATCTACCAATACCAAAATGGTTTCCAAGAATTTAATATCGGAGCATATTTGAGATACGAAAGTTTTACTATTGGAGCTTGGTATCGTAACAAAGATGCATTTATTTTGAGCCTTGGAATTAGTACAGACAAATTTAGAGTTGGGTACAGTTATGATTTAACTGTATCGAATTTAGGTGGTGTTTCAGGAGGTTCTCATGAAATTTCAATGGGAATTAACTTGAAGTGTAAGAAAAAGCCGAAAAATTTCCGGAAAATATCTTGTCCATCATTTTAAGTGTAACTAAACAATTAATAAAGATTATTATCGTTAATAAAACGCAAAGTAGAATATGAAGCGATTGATGAATAGATTTTTAGGAGTAGCAGTAGTCGGACTATTGGTGCTTTCTTCTTGTTCTCCAGAGAGATCAAGTTCAACAGGTTGGGAATACAACAACTATAAAAATGGTGGATTTGAGAAGTTTGATGCACAAGAGCAAGAAACAGGTCCAGGATTGGTTATGATTGAAGGTGGGACGTTTACCATGGGTAGAACGGAACAAGATGTCATGCAAGATTGGAATGCGCGTGCTGCTCGTGTAACAATTGCATCTTTCTATATGGATCGTACAGAGGTTACCAACCTACACTGGTTAGAATACATGTATTGGATGAAACGTGTTTACAATAAAACGTATCCACATGTTTACAAAAAGTGTTTGCCTGATACATTGTCATGGAGAACAGCAATGGGCTACCGTGAGAAATACGTGAATTACTATTTACGTCACCCATCTTATGCAGATTACCCAGTTGTTGGTGTTTCTTGGTTACAAGCAAATGATTTTTGTAAATGGAGAACAGACCGTGTAAATGAGGCGATTTTGGTGAGAGAAGGAATCCTTAAATGGCATTTTGCTGATGAAGGAAGTACGGATGTTGGAGCTGCTAATGATGCGAACTACGACAAACGATTTGCTTCTGTTCCTCAAAACATGTTTAGCACTGAAAATTACCTAAATGGAAACTACACTGTAGAATCTGAAGGTGGTTATGTGATGAATAAGGATAATAAACCCAAAGCAAAAGTGGATGCGAAAACAAAAAGATCTGTTCCGCGTGATCCATATCAATTAGAAAATTACGATCCTATTTATGCGGACATGGATAACGGTCGTTTAGGTACGCGTCCAGTTCGAATGGAAGATGGTATCTTATTACCTAGTTACCGCCTACCAACTGAAGCTGAATGGGAATTCGCTGCACTTGGACTTATTGGTAATTTGGATGAGGGCTCTGAAAACATTAACGATCGTCGTATTTATCCTTGGGATGGGCATTACGTTCGTCAAGAAGAAGAGCAATTCGCTGGAGCAATCCAAGCTAACTTCGTACGTGGAAAAGGAGATATGATGGGTGTTTCCGGAAATTTAAATGACGGATCTGACATCACTTCTCGTGTTGACGATTATTGGCCAAACGATTTTGGTCTGTACAACATGGCTGGTAACGTATCAGAATGGGTGATGGATGTATATCGTCCAATGACTAGTGAAGTTTCCGAAGAGTTTATGCCTTTCCGTGGTAACAAATACCAAACGCAGTTGTTAGTACCGAACGGTTTATATGACCGTCCTGTAAAAGCTAACGAAAATGTTTATGATGTACATGGAATGAAAGAATTCGTAAATGAATTCGCTCGTGTGAAATACTTGGCATATGCGAATAAAAAATACGGACAAACAGCAGGTACTAATTACCAGTCAAATTTCACGAATGGAACCGTTGATACTACAGCTAATGCAAATACAAACGCTGCCGCTGCTCCAAAACCAGGTGGAGTGAACAATAATCCGATGAATTCAAGAATTTATTCGAAGCAAGATCCAAGAGGATATCAGTTCAATTCTCCATCTAACTATTATGTTTCGAACAACTCGCAATTTACTTCTCAGGAGCGTTTGCAATTTGAGTTTTTGGATACATTGAACATAATGCTAGATACGGCCATTGCATTGTACAACCAAGGAAGAACAATCGCTGCTAGTGCATTTATTGAGCGCGTTTTGTTCAATAAAGACCTGCCAATGGAAATTCAAGATGGTTCGAAAAAACAAGACATTCTTGAATTGATGAGCATTGCTTTCGAACGTACGGATCCAAATGCATATTTGGGAATTGATACTGCACTTTTCAGTAAAGATTATTTAGAGCGCAAATTCCGTTCTTATAGTACTGATCCAACGATCACCACATGGATCATGACTTTACGTAATGGATTGACAGAATTCATCACTGAAACAAAAGGAAAACAACGTTGGAGAGATGTTACAGTTGAAGAGAATGCTGGACGTTTAAATTACCGTAAAGATGATTACATTGATTATATGGATGGTGATTTAGAATCTTCTATCTTCTACAACAATGCAAAACGCAAAGATGATATAAACAGTGGTTTACGTGACTCTAAACAAGTGATGTATCAAAACCAACACGAGAACTTTAATTTGAACAACGATTTGATTAATGCTGGTGCATCTGGATGGCCAACTACATTAATCTCTGATAAATCAAGAGTTTACAAAGGTGGCTCATGGGCTGATCGTGTGTATTGGTTATCTTCAGGAAATAGAAGATTCCTAGATGAAGACAAAGCAACGGCAACAATTGGTTTCCGCTGTGCGATGGATCGAGTTGGAAGTTCCAGACCGAAAAGTCCGAAAGAATAATAGTAAAAGCCCGAGAAATCGGGCTTTTTTTTTGCATTTTTGCATCATGGAAAAATTATTCGACCTATTCTATCAAAGCACAGGAATTTGCACTGACACCAGAAATATTCAAGCAGGTTCCTTATTCATCGCTTTAAAGGGAGATAACTTCAATGGGAATCTATTCGCTGAACAAGCGATTGAATCAGGCGCTATGTTTGCCATTGTGGACGAGGATGGTATCGCCAATAACCACACCATTTTTCACGTAAATCACTCCTTAGAATTTCTTCAAAAACTTGCGAGATTTCACCGTGATAAGTTTGATGTTCCAATCATTGGAATTACAGGAAGTAACGGAAAAACCAGTACGAAAGAATTGATAAATGCGGTTCTTTCTAAAAAATACAATACCCTTTGTACCATTGGGAATTTAAACAACCATATTGGTGTTCCATTGACCCTACTTCGATTAACCAAAGAGCACGAAATTGCTATCATTGAAATGGGTGCGAATAAACATGGAGACATCGCAGAATTATGCTCCATTGCGGATCCAACACATGGTATCATCACCAATATTGGCAAAGCACATTTGGAAGGATTTATCAATTTTGAAGGCGTATTGAAAACGAAAACTGAATTGTACGCCTCCATTCAACAAAAAAGCGGTGTATTGTTCGCCTGCATGGACGATACCGTTCTAATGGATGCTTGTAAGAAATATCCTTTGCCGCTCGTCACATTTGGTAATCATATAGACGCACTAATTGTTGGCGAATTGAACTATTTAGATCCGTTTGTGCATTTTTCATGGCACAATCATGACTACCACTCTCCCACTCTTCACACGCATTTAGTTGGGAAATATAACTTTAATAATTTCTTAGCTGCAATTGCTTTTGGAAATATTTTTCAAGTGAATCCGGAGGACATCAATTCAGCGATCGAAGGCTATGTTCCGCAGAACAACCGAAGTCAAGTAACTAAAACGGAGAAAAACACGGTTATCGTTGATTGTTACAACGCGAATCCATCTAGTATGAAGTCGGCATTAGAATCATTCGTGGAAATCCAGCAGGACTTAAAAACGGCCATTCTAGGAGACATGCTCGAACTAGGTAGTGAAGGAATTTCAGAACATCTGGAGATTATACGATTCTGTCAAGAAAACAATGTAAGGTACGTCACGGTTGGACCAATCTTTAAAGGTTTGAATGCAAACGGATTTTCAACAACCCAAGAACTTATCGAACAATGGTCCAATTTAGCCCTTACGGACAATTTGATCTTACTGAAAGGTTCGAGGGGAATTGCTTTAGAAAAGTTACTTCCACTGCTCTAGGAGCCGTACATCATTAAGAAGGACTTCAAGAATGGATCTAGTCCTCCATCCATTACTGCATCAACATCACTTGTTTCAGTTCCGGTGCGCACATCTTTTACCAACTTATAAGGTTGCATCACATAGTTACGGATTTGACTCCCCCACTCGATTTTCTTTTTGCCGGCTTCGATTTCACTTCTTTTTTCCATTCGTTCGCGCAACTCCAATTCGTATAACTGGGAACGCAATAATTGCATCGCTTTTTCTTTATTCGCTAATTGAGACCTTGATTCCGAGTTTTCAATGATAATTCCAGAAGGAGCATGTCGCAATCGTACCGCAGTTTCTACTTTATTGACATTTTGTCCACCCGCTCCACCAGATCTAAACGTTTCGAAAGATACATCAGCCGGATTGATGTGAATATTGATGTTATCGTCAACTAACGGATATACGTATACCGAAACAAAAGACGTATGACGTTTTGCATTGGAGTCAAAAGGTGAAATACGCACCAAACGATGCACACCATTTTCTCCTTTCAAATAGCCAAATGCGAACTCACCATCCAATTCTAAGGTAACTGTTTTAACTCCGGCTACATCACCTTCTTGAAAGTTCAATTCCGTAATTTTATATCCTTTTTTCTCTCCCCACATGAGGTACATACGCATCAACATAGATGCCCAGTCACAGCTTTCTGTCCCACCTGCTCCTGCCGTTATTTGAAGAACGGCACTCAGTGCATCTTCTTCACCAGAAAGCATGTTTTTTAACTCTAATTCTTCTATTTCCGTTAAAATAACTTGGAATTGTTGGTCCAGTTCTGCCTCTGTGGACATTCCTTCTTTCACGAATTCCATGACCACTTCTAAATCAGATACCGCAGATTGAACACGATCAAATGTATTCACCCAAAACTTCAATCCACGTATAGATTTCATTTGAACTTCTGCTTTCTTCGGATCATCCCAAAAGGAAGGGTCTTGCGTTTTCAGCTCTTCCTCTCTCATTTGCATTCGCTTCTCCTCGATTTTCAAGTAATTTTGAATGCTTTCAACGCGCTTCAATAAGTCTTTATACTGATCAATAGTCATGGTGCAAAGGTAATTATAAAGTCTTTCCCAAAGGCTTGAAACAAATGAACAAAATTGCTACATTTGTACAAATCAAAATTGACATGAATATTCCAGCAGAATTAAAGTACACAAAAGACCACGAATGGGTGAAAATCGAAGGAGATGTTGCCATTGTAGGGATTACAGAATTTGCTCAAAGTGAATTGGGTGATATCGTTTATGTTGAAATCGAAACAATCGGTGAAACATTGAATCAAGAAGAAGTTTTTGGAAGCGTTGAAGCGGTAAAAACAGTTTCTGATTTGTTTATGCCTGTTAGCGGAGAAATCCTTGAATTTAACGAAGCATTGGAAGGAAATCCAGAATTGGTAAACTCTGATCCATACGGAGAAGGATGGATGATTAAAGTAAAATTAACAGATGCATCTCAGTATGATGACTTATTAGATGCTGCTACATACGAAGGCTTAATTCATTAATAAAAGTCTCTCTAAAGAATTTAAAACCGCTCATAAGGCGGTTTTTTTTATGGCCAACAAGTTGGACAGATCTTTGCCTCAATGGATTTCTCCAAGTGATCTTCCAACTGATAAAAGAAATTCATTCCAGTCAGCTTTTCCAATTCATCTATAGTGACTGCAAAGCTCATTAATGGTGCTTTAGAGCCTTGATTCGGCATCACAAAGGCAATTACTTTGGAATGTGTACCCTTGAAGTCTAGGATGGCTTTATAGTAGAATTTTGGGACACTCACCTTATTCGCCCCAATTGACGACAAGGATTCACTTAAAATAGGTCCAGTGACAATCAAAATGGAATCTAAGGAAATGGCCCAATCCCGCACTTGTTCTTCTAATTTTTTCCAAATTCCGCGGTTAAAGGCTGGTAATTGTGGACTCATATTACTGTAATAGAACGATTCGTCCATGGCTATTTCCGACCACTTCATGTCCGCTGCCGGAGCTAAGTGCCCTCGATCAAAACCACTTTTTGAATAGTCAGCATTCGTAGCAGTTCCTGTTTTAACAATTGGATCCTCCACAAAGTGATCTGTGCGTTCGTGTGAACCTTCCGTTTCCTTTTTTGTCAGGCAATACGCTACCCACTTAGCTTGCTCGTGTGTTTCGTTGTAGACAAAAGCGTAGCCTGTATGTTTTAGATAACCGTCTCCATCTTCGAGCGCTGGTGTCTCGAGTGGATAGTTTGTTGTTGGGATAGACGTATTCTGAAATCCAACAGAAACGAAAAAAGCCAGTATCAAGAATAAAATTCCCAATACTGGCTTTATGTAATTACGAAACATATTATGCGTCGATTTTAGCGTATTTCGCGTTTTTCTCAATGAACTCACGACGAGGTGGTACATCATCTCCCATTAACATAGAGAAGATTTGATCACACTCTGCTGCGTTATCAATGGTTACTTGACGAAGCGTTCTACTTTCCGGATTCATTGTTGTTTCCCAAAGTTGCTCAGCGTTCATCTCTCCAAGTCCTTTGTAACGTTGTACATTCACAGATGACTCACTACCGCCACCTTTTAAATCACTGATTAATCGGTCGCGTTGATCTTCATTCCAAGCGTATTCAGATTTCGTTCCTTTTTTCACTTGGTACAGTGGTGGAGTTGCGATATAGATATATCCATTTTCGATCAACTCTTTCATGTAACGGAAGAAGAAGGTTAAGATTAAGGTTTCAATGTGAGAACCATCGACATCGGCATCACACATGATGATGATCTTGTGGTAGCGTAATTTCTCTAAGTTCAATGCTTTTGAATCTTCCTCAGTCCCAATTCGAACGCCCAATGCGGTGTAAATATTTTTAATCTCTTCGTTTTCGAAGATTTTATACTGCATTGCTTTCTCCACGTTTAGGATTTTACCACGTAGCGGCATAATCGCTTGAAAGTGACGATCACGGCCTTGTTTCGCCGTTCCACCCGCCGAATCTCCCTCGACAAAGTAAATCTCACATGCTGCAGGATCTTTTTCTGAACAGTCAGCCAATTTACCTGGTAATCCAGATCCCGAAAGAACATTCTTACGTTGAACCATCTCGCGAGCTTTTCTAGCTGCGTGACGAGCTCTTGCGGCAAGAATTACTTTTTCAACAATCAATCTTGCTTCTGCTGGATGTTCTTCCAAATAAGCAGACAACATTTCAGATACTGCCTGACTCACTGGAGCAGTTACTTCACGGTTACCTAATTTGGTTTTCGTTTGTCCTTCGAACTGTGGCTCTTGAACTTTAACAGAAACGACAGCTGTTAATCCTTCACGGAAGTCATCACCATCAATATCTATTTTTTCTTTAGCCAACATCCCAGAGTCCGTCGCGTATTTTTTCAAGGTATTCGTTAAACCTCTTCTAAATCCAGACAAATGTGTTCCACCTTCATGGGTATTGATATTATTCACGTAAGCTTGAATATTCTCCGTATACGATGTATTGTACGTCAAGGCAACTTCCACAGGAATGTTTTCACGTTCTCCCTCGAAGTAAATCACGTCAGAAATCAATGCTTCACGGTTTCTGTCTAAGTACTGAGCAAATTCTCTTAAACCACCTTCTGAGTGATACATCGTCGTTGGATGATTACCTTCATCATCCGTCACACGATTATCCGTTAATGAGATCGTTATCCCTTTATTTAAAAAGGCTAACTCACGCATTCTCGCAGCAATAGTGTCGAAATTGTATTCTGTTGAATCGAAAATTGATCCATCCGGTTTAAACGTAACTTCTGTACCCGTTTCTGTTGATTCTCCAACAACTTTCACATCGTACAATGGCTTACCAATAGAATACTCTTGTTGAAACACCTTTCCTTCACGACGAACCGTCGCTTTCAATGCAATCGAAAGGGCATTCACACAAGAAACCCCAACCCCGTGAAGTCCACCAGAAACTTTATACGTGTCTTTGTCGAATTTTCCACCGGCATGAAGAACGGTCATTACCACCTCTAGTGCCGATTTCTTTTCCTTCGTGTGCATCGCAGTTGGAATTCCACGTCCATTATCAACAACTGTAATGGAATTATCTTCATTGATGAAGACATCAATTTTATCACAATGTCCAGCTAACGCCTCATCAATGGAGTTATCTACCACCTCATAAACCAAATGGTGTAATCCTTTCACTCCAACGTCTCCAATGTACATTGCGGGACGCTTACGCACCGCTTCGAGTCCTTCTAATACCTGAATATTATCAGCGGAGTAATTATCCTTTCGTTCTTCTTCAGCCATATCTATTTTATTTTCGTTTTATCACTTTTATCAAGTCAAACAAAAATAAGAAAAAGCTAGGCTTTTACGAGGATTTAAAAGGCTTTGGAAGCCTTAACTTATCAACAAAATTTCAACTATTTGAACTATTTTTCAATCCAAGATGTGATCGACTCATCATCGGGTTGAATTCGAGGAGAAATTACTTTTTCTAGGTGTCCGCTTTCATCGATTAAGTACTTCTGAAAATTCCATTCCACCTTGTTGTCCTCTAGTCCATTTTTACTTTTTTCTGTCAAAAAGTGATATATCGGATGCATGTCCTTACCCTTCACCGAAATCTTCGACATCATAGGGAAAGTTACACCGTAATTCATTTTACAGAAACTTTCGATTTCCTCGTTTGAACCTGGTTCTTGAGACATAAAATCATTTGCTGGGAAACCGACAATGACAAAATTCTTGTTTTTGTATTTTTCGTACAATGCCTCTAATTTCTCGTATTGTGGAGTCAATCCACATTTGGAAGCAGTGTTGACAATCATGATTTTTTTACCTTTCAATTCGGCAAAGTCAAAGGTCTTCCCATTGATATCCTTTACTTTAAATTGGTAAACGTCTTGTTTTTCCGAAGTAATCATCAGGCTTAAAATTGAAATGAATAAAAATAGTGATTTCATGCTTTTTTTCTTTTAAAACATTCAGAATCGAAGATAGTTCGAATTTGTGGAACATTTTTTGATTTTTTACGAATAAAAGAGAATGAAATTAGTCCTCCTATTTCTTTTCGTACTGATGACGATTTGGTCGAACGGACAAAAGTTGTCCGGAACGTGGCAGGGCGGCTCTTTCATCACTAACCCATCAAATCCTACTACTGCTTCAGCATCCTGGGTGTACCTAGATATTACCATTGTAAAGGGGATGATTGACGGAAAAATGAGGCATGAAAATAGCGAAGGCCAATACTGCATATATGATCTTGTTGGAAAAGTACTCGAAAACGGACACTTAGAAATCATTGAAACAAGACTTGGTTTTAAGTCAAAAAATGCTGTTGCAACTGAAAAACAACAATTTGACTTTGAATACGACGCAAAAAAAGGCTACTTATTTGGAAAAAGCAAAGACAATAAATCAACGTTGACCTTGTACAAGGCAGTATTCAATATTAACGAAAACACACCAAACATTCTGCCCGTCCCTCAACTGGCAAAATTTCAGCAAGAGCTGATGGATGGACTTTCCTCTCCAGAAAAACGTATGGAAGAATTACGTGCGTTTAAATTTGAGCCTATTTATTTCGACTACGATAAAGACAACATTCAGACACAATACGAATCTTACCTCATCGAAATGATTCGCATGGTCAAAAGTCATTCAGATTTGCGCATTTTAATTACGGGACACACGGATTCGGACGGATCTGACAGTTACAATGTTCAGCTATCAAAGCGAAGAGCCGCAGCGCTTGTCCGTTTTTTCGAATTGAACGGACTAGCAAAATCACGCATAGAAATTGACTTCAAAGGTGAAAAAGAACCGATTGATCGAAATGACACTGACGATGGCAAGCAAAAGAACCGAAGGGTAGACTTTCGTTTTATTTAATTACGCCTTTAGCGAAGCTAACTTTTCTTCCAACAACTGAATTTTTCCGAGTGCGTCTGCTTCTTTCTTGCGTTCTAGGTCCAAGACTTGCGCAGGAGCTCCAGCAACAAAGCGTTCATTAGAAAGTTTACCTTGTACACTTTTCAAAAACCCTTTTGTGTAACCCAACTCTTCCTCCATTTTCTTGATTTCCGCATCAACATCAACGGTGTCACCAAAGGGAATAAAGTATTCCACCCCTTCCACTATGAAGGAATTTGCTTGTTGCATTTTTTCAGAAACATATTCGAAAACAGAAAGATTACCCATTTTCGTGATCACTGCGTCAAAATTCGTTTGCGTGGAAGCATCTGCACGAACGTACATTTCCAGTTTGACCTTGTTCGCAATGTTGTTGTTTTTACGGATCGTTCGGATGTGTGAAATGATTTTCTCCGCCTTTTCAAATCCCGTCAATACAGTTTGATCTATTTCCTGAACAGTTGGCCAAGCGGAAATAACGATATCCTCTCCTTCTTTACGCTCATTTAAAGCGTGCCATAATTCCTCCGAAACAAATGGTGTAAATGGATGCATCACTTTCAATAACTGCTCGAAGAAATATTTCGTTTTCTCTAAGGTTACGCGGTCAATTGGTTGCTCGTAACCCGGTTTAATCATTTCTAGGTACCAAGAGCAGAAATCATCCCAAACCAATTTATAGATTGCCATTAAGGCATCTGAAATACGGAATTTATCGAACTGATCGTTGATTTCGATGAGTACTTTTTGGAAACGGCTTTCAAACCAATCAATTGCTACAATAGAGGACAAAGGTTGTTCTATTTCACGTACTTCCCATGAAGAAACTAAGCGATAAGCGTTCCACACTTTATTGGTGAAATTTCTACCTTGTTCACATTGTGAAGAATCGAAAGGAAGGTCATTTCCTGCTGGTGAGGAAATTAATATTCCCACACGAACTCCATCTGCCCCAAATTTCTCAATCAATTCGATTGGATCAGGCGAATTACCTAAGGATTTGGACATTTTGCGTCCAAGTTTATCGCGAACTATCCCTGTATAATAAACATTTTTAAACGGTAAATCACCTAAATATTCATAACCCGCAATCACCATTCTAGCAACCCAGAAAAACATAATTTCTGGCGCTGTAACGAGATCATTCGTTGGATAATAGTATTTAATTTCTTCGTTTTCCGGCTGTGTTAATCCATTAAACACCGAAATTGGCCACAACCAACTTGAAAACCATGTGTCCAATACATCTTCATCTTGATTCAACTCACTGTCAAGGATAGCACGTCCCGCTTTCTCACTCGCTAAACGAAGCGCTTCCTCTTTGGTTTTCGCTACAACAAAATCGTCCGGACGATTACCAAAATACCAAGCTGGAATTCGATGTCCCCACCAAAGCTGACGAGAAATACACCAATCCTTCACGTTTTCCATCCAGTGACGGTACGTGTTTTTGAACTTATCTGGGTGGAATTGAATGTTACCATTCATCACATTTTCCAGCGCAGGCTGAGCCAATTCCTTCATGGAAACGAACCATTGCATGGATAGTTTCGGTTCAATGACCGCATTCGTGCGCTCCGAAAATCCAACTTTATTAATGATGTCTTCCGTTTTAACCAAGTATCCTTTTTCGTCGAGTTCTTTTTCAATTTCCTTGCGGACATCAAAACGATCTTTACCGGCGTAATGCGCACCGTGATCGTTCAGTGTTCCATTATCGTTGAATAAATCGATGGAAGGCAAGTTGTACTTTCTACCTAATTCGTAGTCATTTGTATCGTGAGCAGGCGTAACTTTCAAACAACCCGTTCCAAAATCTTTGTCGACATACTCATCAGCAATAATGGGGATCTCGCGGTTAATGATGGGAACCATGACAGATTTCCCTACTAATTTTTTATAGCGCTCATCATCCGGATTGACACAAATGGCTGTATCACCAAGAATAGTTTCAGGACGCGTTGTAGCAATCGTCACCCATTCATCCGTTGTATCCTTGATTTTGTATCGAACGTAGAAAAGTCGAGAATTGACTTCTTTGTAATTTACTTCCTCATCAGAAACTGCGGTTAATGCTTCGGGATCCCAATTGACCATACGCACACCACGGTATATCTTACCTTTTGCGTATAGGTCCATGAACACATTGATCACGGACTCGGAGTATTCCTTGTCCATAGTGAAGTGCGTTCGTTCCCAGTCGCACGAAGCGCCTAATTTTTTTAATTGTTCAAGGATAATTCCACCATGTTTATCCTTCCATTCGAAGGCATGTGCAAGGAATTCATCCCTGGTTAAATCAGATTTTTTGATTCCTTCTTGACGAAGTTTTTGCACCACTTTTGCTTCTGTGGCGATGGATGCATGGTCCGTTCCTGGAACCCAACATGCATTTTTACCCAGCATCCTTGCTCTGCGAACAAGTACATCTTGAATGGTATTATTTAACATGTGGCCCATATGAAGGACACCCGTTACATTTGGTGGAGGGATGACAATGGTATACGGCTCACGGTGGTCGGGTACAGAATGAAAATATCCCTTATCTAACCAATGTTTATACCATTTATCTTCCGCTTTTTGCGGCTCGTACGTTTTCCCTAACTCCATGACACAATCTTTGCTGCAAAGATAACAAATATCTCAGCAGAGCAATCCAGATTAAGCTAGAAAAAGGTTGACTAGTTTGTTACAGGGGAATCAGCAGGAGATAGAACGGATCCTTTGATCGTTAGGACAATTGGATCGCCACCATCAGAGAAAACTGTGATTGTTTTGGTAAAAGCGCCTACTCTTTTTGTATCGTAAGTCACTTTAATGGCTCCTTTTTTGCCTTTTTTGATAGGTTCTGTTGGTTTCTCAGCAGCTGTACAACCACAACTTGTTTGAACACTACCTACTGTAATCGATTTTTTAGCTATATTTTTAAATTCGAAAACAAACATGTCTTTGGAATCATAAGGAATGTTTTCACGAACAATTTCTAAGGTTGTAAATTTTAAACCATTAGCTGGTTTAGTTTCTTTTTGAGCTTGAGCAAATCCAACAAAAAGGAAAGCGAATGTAAGTAATGCGTATTTCATGGTTTTAATTTTTTACAATGGTAACTTGAATTCTTATTTAAAAATCAAATTTAACATAAAATTAGGATTCAAATGCATGTTCAATGACTTCTTGAATAGACGGGTATGTTTGCGATAAGCAGTTTTTGAAATCTTCTTTCTTGATCCAAAGAACATCCGTAATGTTTTCTTCCACTTGGGGCTTCGTATTTAGATCTCCTTCATATTCTAAATAATACCAATTGTTTTTCTTTAGGATGGACTTATTTTTGAATTCATACACATGGTATGTAGAGCAAATCCGGTGTTTTAAATCGAGTTTTCCAGTTAAACCACATTCCTCTCTAATTTCGCGAATCGCGGCATCTTTTGAACTTTCACCTCGTTCGATTTTTCCTTTTGGAAGATCCCAAAGTCCTAACCGCCTGATCCATAAATACGAATCGCTTTCTGAATGATATACAAGTCCTCCAGCAGTTTTTATTTTATTGAATTGTTTAAAAAACGATTTTAATGCAGCTTTTGGATGAATATTTACCGCTTGAATTTCTTGATTTTTGAACAATCCTTGAAGTGCTAAAACATTCAAGGGCATCGCATTTTCCACGATTTCCACAAGTGGAATTGGGACAGAAGTAAAATGAATTACCTGCTTATCCATGAAAACTTTATATTTTTGTGGCATGGTATCAAATCAAGAACAAGCGCTAAAGGTAGCAGAATTATTATTGAAAACGAAAGCTGTTCGTTTACAACCGAACAAACCATTCACATGGGCTTCCGGATGGAAGTCGCCGATTTACTGTGATAATCGCGTTACATTAAGCTTTCCCGAGGTGCGTACGCACATTCGACAAGCATACGCTCAACTTATTTTAGACGTTTATGGGAAACCAGACGTGATTGCTGGTGTTGCCACGGGTGGAATTGCTCAAGGTGCATTGGTTGCACAAGAACTTGGATTACCTTTCATTTATGTTCGTGCAGCAGCGAAGGGACATGGAATGGAGAATCTGATCGAAGGAGCTTTTGAACCAGGACAAAAAGTTGTGGTGATTGAAGATTTAATCTCTACGGGGGGAAGCAGTTTAAAAGCGGTGGAAGCATTGCGTCAAGGTGGACTCGTTGTGAAAGGATTGTTAGCGACTTTTACTTACGGTTTTTCTCAAGCTGATCAAAGTTTTCAAGAAGCTGCTTGTCCATTCGAGACAATTACGGATTACGCCACATTAATCGATGTTGCGGTCAAAACGAATTACATCAATGACGCGGATTTAACAACGCTACATGAGTGGCGCGTGAATCCAAGTACATGGAATCAATAATAAATTCATGATCATTCAAAGCACATCGGTTGCCATTCATACGAACATAACATCCGTTAGTGCTTTTCTTTGTGACGCACAAAATCTTTCTTTTTTACTCCCACAGGAGAAAATTTCCAAATTTCAAGCGACAAAAGAACAATGTTCCTTTCAAGCGCAAGGTGGAATTCTGATTACGCTTCTATTTGACAAACAAGAAGAACAATTGGTTCGCTATCGCTCTGGAGAGGGAAGTCCTTTTTCTTTCACTCTGACGGTTTCACTGAAACAAGAAGGAGAATATTGTCACGGACAAGTCCTTTTCGACGGACAAGTCAATGGATTTATGAAAGTGCTGATTGAAAAACCTTTAACCTCTCTTTTCGAACAAATGAGCAGTCAAATGAAGGCTCATTTTGAACAAAACTGAAGCTCCTTCAAAGAATAGCGGCGAATTTCGTTACTTACTTTCAAAAGAATCCTTCCGTCATCTTCAACTCCAATAATTTCACCTTCAAATTCGCCATTTGCATCCGCATACAAAGCCATTTCTCCCTTTTGATACAACAACATTTCGTAGAACGATTTAAGCGTGGATTCCATAGTGTCCCAGTGAAGCAAATACCCATTTAAAATATCTGTCAGCTCGTTTAAAATTGTTTTTATTCGGATTTCTGCATCAATCTGTAATTTAATACTTGTTGCATTTGGTGTTTCGAATTGACATTGGTTCACATTGAGTCCGATTCCTGCTATCACCCATGAGATACGATTGCCTTCGATTTGATTCTCAATAAGCACGCCAGCAATTTTTCGGGAGCCTACAAAAACATCGTTGGGCCACTTGATTGCCGCGTCGATTCCGAATCTCAGTAGAAGTTTGTGAATGGCCAAACAAATCATCCAATTCATTTTGCTTTGATCCAAAACTGACAGATTGTCGGGCTTCCAAACATATGAGCAAAGCAGATTCATTGATGCATCTGATTCCCAAACACTTCCCATTTGTCCTTTGCCCGCAGTTTGTTTATCTGCCAATATTACCGAACCATTTTGACAAATTTGGTCGTTAATTAATTTGGCAGCAAAATTGTTGGTGGAGTCTACAGAATCAAGGTGGTATATTTGTTTTCCAATCGGTGTCATATCGCTGTATAAGGAGCCGTAAAATTAAAATTTATCACGTAGTTTTGTATTAAATATTTGAAATGCGAAAAAAGACAGGAATTACAGAATCAGAACAATTGTGCCAAGCCATTGTTGAAGGAATGCAAGATAACAAAGCAAAAGACATTTCGGTGCTAGATCTGAGACACTTACCGAGCGCGGTTTGTGATTTTTTTGTCATTTGTAGCGGCGAGTCTAACACACACGTCGATGGTATTTCAAATGCTGTGACACGTTTCACAAGAAAAGAGTTAAAAGAAAAACCTTGGCATATCGAAGGTAAAACAAATAGTGAGTGGGTTCTGTTAGATTACAT
>JBEDCT010000028.1:0-7443 GCA_041176665.1 Bacteroidota bacterium
TTGCCAGCAGTATTTCAATGGTTTTCAATAGCTGAAAGACCCAAACCTTTCAAATAATTCGAATATTTATTGGATAACCGGTAATTAAGTCTACCTTTACCCAAAATTAATTTATTACAAAATGAGTAGAGGAACAGTAAAGTTCTTTAATGAATCTAAAGGATTTGGATTTATTATCGAAGACGACACGAACAAAGAGTATTTTGTTCATGTAACAGGATTAATCGACAAAGTCAAAGAAAACGACGAAGTTGAATACGATTTACAAGAAGGTCGTAAAGGTTTGAATGCAATCAATGTAAAAAAAGCATAGTAGTACATTCTCATCATTAAAATCCCGCCTCTCGCGGGATTTTTTTTTGAATACTATTTTCGTTCCCACCAATTTCCAAGTCTGTTCATCGTACGTGTAAAATCCTTATTTTTGAGGATTGAAATCATCATATGCGCGCACTATTTTTCAAGGAAATCAATAGTTTTCTAAGTTCTATCATTGGATACGTGTTTATCCTTATCTATTTAATTGCCTCCGGACTTTTTCATTGGGTTCTTTCCTACAACACAAATCTCCTTGAAGGTACGGAAGCTGATATGATTCCCTTTTTCAATTTATCTCCTGTCATTTTCTTCATTCTGATTCCAGCAATCACGATGCGTTCCATCGCGGAAGAAAGAAGAACGGGGACAATCGAATTGCTGTTAACTCGACCGATTTCCGATTTTAAACTCATTTTCGCAAAGTACCTTGCAGGAGTTGCCTTAGTTGTGGTTGCCATCCTTCCAACCATTATTTATTTTATCTCCATGTATTACCTCGGGAAACCCACTGGAAATATTGATGCAGGAGCTACCATGACGTCTTACGTTGGACTCATCTTACTGGGAGCCGTCTTTGTTTCCATCGGTATTTTCGCTTCCTCACTCACCAATAGTCAAATTGTTGCGTTTATTCTAGCGATGTTCTTGTGTTGGGTGTTTTACGATGGATTTAACTTGCTTGGTAATTTTAGTCAATTTGGTGGACTTGATTACTTCATAAAATACGTTGGAATAGCTTTTCATTACGATTCCATTAAAAAAGGAGTTATCGACTCTGGTGACATCATCTATTTCGTTTCCCTCAATACACTGTTCTTATTCGCTTCTCTAACAGTGATTAAAACATTGAAAAAATAACATGAAGAAGAATCTCACAAAAGGACTTTTCAACTGGACAGTTCTCGCACTTGTTGGTGTGGCGATTGTTTTAGTAAATATCATTGGTTCATTGATCTATTACAAAATAGACATGACCAAAGACCAACGTTACTCCTTAGCAAATAGCACCGAAAACTTCTTGGCTAACAGGGATAATTTCGAAAACAGAATCAGTATTCAAATTTATTTAGAAGGGAACATGCCTTCTGAAATAAAACACTTTCAAACAGCTTTAAAGGATAAACTGCAAGATTTCAAACGTGTTGCCGGTAATCGCATTGAGTATTTATTTACGGATATCAATGTCGGATCTGAAGAGGAAGTAAATGCCATGCGTGCACAATTGTACGACAAAGGAAAAGGGATAATGCCCTTAGAAATCTTGTACATGAAAGACGGTACACAAAGTAAAGTCATGCTGTTTCCAGGTGCTGTGATGAGTTACACCGTGAACGGAATCACCAAGGAAAACATGGTGCAATTCCTTCCTGGAACGCAACCTGGACATCCAAATAGCCTCGAGGACATGGCGGAAATCATTGAGACTTCGCTAAACAACCTAGAATACAACTTAATTGCAAGCATGCGTCGCCTGACACAAGTGAACAAGCCAAGAATTGCTTTCTTGCAAGGACACGGTGAATTGACGTACCAACAAACCATGCGTGCACGAGCACTTTTAGCGCCTTATTTCACGCTTTCGGATGTGAATTTATCAGACTCCATAGCGGCATTGAATGACATCGATGGTGTGATCATCGCGAATCCGCGCATTCCGTATTCTGATAGCAGCATGTACATTTTGGATCAATTTGTTATGCGTGGTGGTAAGTTAATGGTGTTTATGAATACGCTTGAACACGATGAAGACACGCTCATGGCACGCGGGATGACTCACTCCATGCGGAAAAACCTAAAATTGGATCGATTGCTATTCGATTATGGCATCAAAGTACATGAAAACTACATGATGGATGTTCAATGTGCACCTAAAATTGTCCCGTTTGCTGAATCAACATTTATCCCCTGGTTTTTTCATGTAATGGCAACGCCTTCAAAACACCCCATCACGCGAAATGTCGATCCAATATTGTTGAAATATGCCAACGAAGTTAGCTTTGTAGATTTACCAAATATCAAAGCGACACCGCTAATTACTTCATCAACGAATTCCATTCCATCTGGATTACAGCCTTTTGTGAATTTAGGACTTCCCTTGAACTATGGGAAATCACCAAAATTGGTGGACAATCCGGAGGATGAAATCAATAAACTTTGCTTGGGAGGAATGGTAGAAGGATACTTCAGTTCACATTACAACAATAGACTCCCACCTGAATTCGTCAAAAATCTTCCGAAAAAATATGCATTTCAAGGAAAAAGTCAGAAGGAAGGAAAAGTATTGCTCATCGGTAATGGAACATTCTTTGCCAATACCTACGATTCCATGCCGAATCCCAAAGGACTAAACTACTTGTATCGACCAAATGGATTTAATGAGTTAAAAATGGATTACGATTTGTACCAGCGTCGGATTTCTCTTTATTCTGGAAATCAAGAGTTTTTTCAAAACATTGTCGATTACATGATGGGGGATAATTCCGTGCTTGATATCCGTAGTCGTCAGATCGACATAAAAGAAATTGACAAGGAAAAAGTAACAAAATTCGCAGGATTCTACAAAACTGTTAACATGCTTTTACCGCTGGGAATCATTATTCTACTGAGTATCTTAATGAATTACATTCGTACTCGTCGTTACGCCAGAAAATAACCATCCATGAAAAAAATCAGTATCCTCCTCTCTTTAGTCGCAGCTCTTATTGTGCTCGGATGGTTTGCCCTTGACTTAACACGCAAAGACGGTGTTAGTGACTCAGAGTTCATTGAATTTGCCGTAAAAGACACGAATTCTGTTTCTAAAATCATTATTTCGGATGCCTTTTCAAATACGTTTACTTTGGTTAGAAACGGAGAAGAATGGACGGACAAAAATGGTGGATGTATTATGCAATCAAGTGCTCACTACATTTTGGAAGCACTTGGAAACATCTCATTGAAAGGATATTTGTCTGATAAAAGTCACAAGCAATTTGTAAAAATGATGTCCGCCAGCCATACGAAAGTGGAGATTTTCCAAGATGGCGAATGGACAAAAACCTGGTACATCGGTCCGTCTGCGCAAGACCACAATGGACAAATCATGTTGTTAGAAACAGCAGATGGTGGCAAGAGTTCGAATCCCGTGATGATGCAGATTAAAGGAATGATGGGGATCATTGAACCCCGTTTTTTTGCTGACCCAAGAAAATGGGCTTGCACGAATATCTTCGCGTTAGAAATGGAACAAATTGCCAGTGTAGATGTCAAATATCCTAAAGAAAGTTACCGAAACTTCAACATTGCAGCAAAAGGGAATCGTTTTTCATTGACTCAAAACGGTAAAAAAATACCTGGAGTGGATACCTTAAACATATACCGATATTTACAGGGATACAAGAAAATTCACTTTGAATTAGCGAATTATGAATTGACTAAAAAACAATGTGATAGTCTTAAAAGCTCCACTCCGTTTTGTGTGCTTACAGTCAAAGAAAAACAAAGCAAAGCAACAAAACTACGCATGTTTAAAATCGCCACAAAAGAAGCACAACGCAACGAGTTTGGAGAAATGGAAAACATGGATATGAACAAGTTTTGGTGTCAATTACCAAATGGGGAATTGGTTAAATGCCAATATTTCGTTTTCAATCCACTCCTGATGGGACATGTGTTCTTTCCAGCAATGGAATTGGCTTTTCCAAAAAAATAAGCCTAGTTCAACTTCATGAAGAAAAGGAGTCGAGTCCTTTTCTCCAAAAATGTACTCACAAGGATAAATCTCAGCCAAAGTTATTTCTATATAAAATAAGCTATTAAGCAACTTTAACCGGCATTTTTGCGTTAATGCAAGTACCTAATCCGACGAACTACCTACATGCGCATACTAGTAGCCGTACTATTTCTTGCTTTTACGTTTTTTTCGCGTGCGCAAACTCCTACGGCTAATTTTACAGCGAATCCTTTGGTCGTGTGCGTTGGTGTCCCGGTGAACTTTACGAATACCTCCCTTCCCAACGGAACAAGTGCCATCGTTTCGAATGCTTGGGACTTTGGTGATGGTGCACTATCTACTCAAGTAAGTCCATCTCACGCTTTTAGTACCGCTGGTACTTTCACCATTACATTAGTCGTCACAAACGCGAATGGAATCGTGGATGCTGAAATAAAGTCAGCGTACATCACTGTGAATCCATTACCTATCGTTGCCTTTTCCGTGAACGGACTTGGATGTACTGTTCCTCTAACCCTGTCCTTTGTCAATAGTTCTTCTTCGGGAGCAAATTTCAGCAATGCATGGAATTTTGGAAATAGCCAAAATTCTACCGCCGCAAATCCACCGAATATCACCTATAATTCCGCAGGAAATTACACCATCACGCTGAACGTAACAAATAACACAACTTCCTGTGTGGGAACAAGCACGCAAAGCATTCAAGTAGCAAATTTTCAAGCAGGAATCAACGCACCTACTTTTGGCTGTGTTGGACAAGCGATTTCTTTTCAAGATAATTCAACGGCTGGAGCGAATGCATGGAGTTGGAATTTTGGCACTCAAGGAACCAGTTCCGTGGAGAATCCATCGTTTTCCTTCAATGCCCCCGGGACATATACCGTTCAACTCACCTCCCAAAATACAAGCTCTGGTTGTACATCGACCATTACGCAGCCAATTAGTATTCAAGCGAATACGAATCCAATTTTTAGTGCGAATCCAACGTCAAACTGCGCACCTGGATCCATACAATTTACCAGTAGTACGACCATTCCGGGAACATACGTCTGGAACTTCGGTGATGGTCAAACCTATACCGGATTAACTCCACCTCCACATGTTTATACGCAAAGTGGCTTGTACGATGTCACGCTAAGTTTAACCACTGCAGCGGGATGTACTGGTTCCACCACCTTCAATGATTACATCAATATGACCAATGTGGAAGCGGGATTCTTCGCCTCTGACACCGCAGGATGTGATCCACTCGTTGTCAATTTCATTGACACCTCCTTCACGCCTTCAAATCCCATCGTCTCTTGGCAGTGGAACTTTGGGAATGGTCAAACATTCAATGGACAAATTCCACCAGCACAAACATACCAAGTCGGTGTGTACGATGTGCAATTAATCATCACCACCCAATCTGGCTGTACTGATACGATTGTTAAAAATGACTATGTGACTGTTGGAAATATCGACTCTGTAAATTTCACCTACACGCCATTGATTGCTTGTTCCAACGATGATGTAGTCTTTACAAGTTCAACGTACATTTCCATCCCGCATAATGCCAATGAAGTCACTTACTTTTGGGACTTTGGCAATGGAACGTCCATTGAAGAGAATCCAACGCATCAATTTGAATCAGATACAGGATATTTCGACGTTATGTTTATTGCTGACTTCAGAGGTTGTAAGGATACGCTAATCATAGAAGACGCCGTGTATATTCTCGCGCCAATCGCCCAGTTTTCACCGAGTGCCAGTTTATTTTGTAATCCAAGCTCATTTCCCGTAAACGTAGCCATCGATGACAATTCCATTCATGGCGTGCTTTCGGATAATGTCGATATGCATTACGAGTTTTTTGACAACACCCCGAATGTCAATTTTACCAATGCCCAACTCGATGTCCCCAATGGCGGTAATACAAGTCATACCTATTCCACTTATGGGACCTACAATATTGAACAGGTCATCAACAACTATACAACCGGTTGTTCCGACAGTATTACGGCAACCATTACCATCTCTCAGCTCGCCAGTCAGTTCACCTTGTCGAACGACACTATTTGTAACGGAACGGCCCTTAATTTAACGGACATCAGTACTTCGTGGAGTGGCGCTACGGGATCACATCCGGTAAGTAATTGGTTTTACAACATGGGGAATGGTCAGTTTATTAATAATTCACCAAATATTTCGTATACCTACCCTGCTCCTGGAAATTACACCATTTCCCACATGGTAGTCAATAGTGTAGGATGTTCTTCTACTGTCACTCAGAATGTGAAGGTCGTGAATAAACCCATCGCAGGAATTCTCGCAAACAGCTACAGTGGATGTTCACCATTTACTGTTCCATTCACCAATACATCGTTTAGCCTCTCCAATGGACTCCCACTGAGTTCCTTTAGCACCAGTTTCTCGGACGACAATTCCATTCTGATCACCAACAATGTGAATCAACCCATCATTCATACCTTTAATGGAGAAGGAGCCTACTCAGCAACCATTGTGGCTACAGATATTTTTGGATGCACCTCTCAACCAACAGGAGTAACCATCACCATCACGAAACCAACGGCAGATTTTGACATCGATACCGTTTTATGTGATTTGGATACGAATTTGACTATTAACCAATCTACTGGAACTGGTACCTTAAGTTACGAATGGTTTCTCAATGGTTCAACCATTGGCACAAGCATGGACACCCTTGTGACTTTGACCAATCCAAACAATGGTCAATTGTCTAATTCACACATTTTAACACTTATCACAACGGATGTTAACGGCTGTAAGGACACACTGAATCGCAACTTGATTATGTCCACTCCTTTGGCCATTCCGAATTTCTTCTTTACGGGTGCCGTTCCAAATGCAAACGGAGAATACGATTGTCCACCCATCTTTTGTAATTTCCAAGATTCCTCTTTTTCCTACGGTGACATCACTGGCTGGAATTGGTCCTTTGGAAATGGGAATAACTCCATTCTGCAAGATCCATCCAACACGCTCGTGACCAATGGAACCTTTGATTTAAACTTTATTGTAACCGATCAATATGGTTGTACAGATGATTCAACGGTACTAGACTACATTTCGATTGGCGGACCAATGGGAACACCAAACTGGCTTCAAGACGCCACGATTTGTTCACAGGGAGCACTTTTTTACCTGAGTAATTTTTCCGATATCGATAGTTTGGTGTGGAATCTAGGCGATGGTACCAGCTATTCGGATTCTATCGATTTTAATTACACATACGCCACACCTGGAACGTATCAGCCAAGCATTACCATCTTTGACTCCGTTGGATGTCAGATTCTTTTACCCTTGGATCCAATTACCGTCAACGATGATGATTTGGACGCCTTTTTTGTGCCAAATCCAGTTTACGCAGATATCAATGGGATCATCAATTT
>JBEDCT010000029.1:0-3776 GCA_041176665.1 Bacteroidota bacterium
GAATTAGTTGGTAAACCGGTATTCTCTGTTCAATACCATCCAGAAGCATCGGCAGGTCCACACGATTCTCGCTACCTATTTGATCAATTTATTGACAACATGAATTCATTCAAATCATAACATGAGCTATATTACTGACATTTTCGCTAGACAAATTCTTGATTCCAGAGGAAATCCAACCATTGAAGTGGATGTGTTTACAAGTAACGGAATCCTTGGACGCGCCGCAGTTCCATCTGGTGCATCTACGGGTATTCACGAAGCAGTGGAATTACGCGACGGAGACAAATCCATGTACATGGGGAAAGGTGTTTTGAAAGCTGTCGAAAATGTCAATACGATTATCAACGAAGCACTTCAAGGTGAAGATGTTTTTGATCAAAAAAGATTGGATCGCATCATGCTCGATTTAGATGGAACGCCAAATAAATCCAAATTAGGTGCAAACGCCATTCTTGGAACATCCTTAGCGATCGCTCGCGCAGCGGCACAAGAAGCTGGTCTTAGCCTGTATCAATATATTGGTGGAGTCGGTGCAGTAACGATGCCCGTTCCCATGATGAACATCTTAAATGGTGGTTCGCACGCAGATAACTTAATCGATATTCAAGAGTTTATGGTGATGCCCTTTGGTGCATCCTCATTCTCTGAAGGATTACGTTGGGGAACAGAGGTGTTCCATCACTTGAAAAGTGTGTTGAAAGAAAAAGGAATGTCTACAAACGTAGGCGATGAAGGTGGATTCGCACCAAGCCTTGGATCAAATGAAGAAGCGATTCAAGTGGTAATCGAAGCCATCGAAAAAGCTGGATTTACACCGGGAGTAGATATGCACATTGCATTAGATGCCGCGGCTTCTGAGTTTTATAATGAAGAAAAAGGGTTATACCACTTCGAATCAACTGGCGTGGATATGAATTCCGAACAAATGGTTGACTATTGGGTGAATTGGTGTGAAAAATATCCAATCATTTCGATTGAAGATGGATTAGCAGAAGACGATTGGGCAGGATGGAAATTAGCCACAGAAAAACTTGGACACAAAATACAATTAGTTGGAGATGATTTATTCGTGACCAATACACAACGTTTGTCCCGCGGAATCGAAGAAGGCATTGCCAATTCGATTTTAGTAAAAGTCAATCAAATCGGAACCTTAACAGAAACTATTGAAGCTGTGCAAATGGCTACAAGAAATGGCTATACCTCTGTGATGAGTCACCGAAGTGGAGAAACAGAAGACAATACCATTGCTGATTTAGCAGTAGCATTAAATACCGGACAAATTAAAACGGGTTCAGCTTCACGCAGTGACCGTATGTCCAAGTACAACCAATTACTGCGTATCGAAGAAGAATTAGGAGATTCAGCCGTTTACATTGGTAAGAATTTTAAATTCTTAAAATAAACTTGGCGCATCGATTTAATCTTCGTGTTTACGCTTTGATTATCGATCATTCGAATCGTATTCTCGTTTCCGATGAATGTCGCTTTGGACATTTCTTCACCAAATTCCCTGGAGGAGGAATCGAAAAAAACGAGGGAATCGTAGATGCATTACGAAGAGAATTACAAGAGGAGCTTGACGCAGAAATGCTCGACTCCTCTTTTTTTTATGTCAATGATTTCCATCAAGTATCCGCCTTCGATACCGAACATTCGCTCGTTGTCTTTTATTACAAAGTGCGTGTCCAATCGATAGAAAAATTAGGTATTAGCTCCTACTCTATTCCATTTACAGAAGAAACAGAAAAACAACGATGGATTTCCTTGTCTGATTTACAAGTAAATGACCTGACCTTTCCAATCGATCAGGTAGTTCTAGAAAAATTGAAAGCGGAGCTTATTTTTTGAAATTTGGAGCAACCACAAGTTCTTTCGTTCCGTGTGTCCAAGAATAAAATCCTTCGCCAGATTTCACCCCTTTCTTACCAGCCATAACCATGTTTACCAACAATGGACATGGTGCATATTTCGGGTTCCCGAATCCATCGTGTAGTACTTCTAGGATGGCTAAACAAACGTCCAATCCAATAAAATCTGCTAATTGCAAAGGACCCATCGGATGTGCCATGCCTAATTTCATCACGGTATCAATTTCTTCTACTCCTGCGACACCCTCAAACAAGGTGTAAATCGCTTCATTGATCATTGGCATCAAAATTCGGTTTGCAACGAATCCTGGATAATCATTTACTTCAACAGGAACTTTCTTTAATTGGCGAGAAGTTTCCATAATGGTATTTGTCACCTCATCCGAAGTAGAATAGCCACGGATAATTTCAACCAATTTCATCACAGGAACTGGATTCATAAAGTGCATTCCAATCACTTTGTCCGCACGATTAGTAACAGACGCTATTTTCGTAATGGAAATGGAAGACGTATTCGTTGCCAAAATCACCTCAGGCGCAGTAACTTCATCCAATTCTTTAAAGATTTTCAATTTCAAATCAATATTTTCGGTCGCTGCCTCAACAACTAACTCCACTCCCTTTACTCCCTCAGCAATGCTTGTAAACGTTTTTAAGTTTTGTAACGTCGCTGCTTTCTCTTCTAGTGTAATTGCTTCTTTGGACACTTGACGGTCCAAGTTTTTCTCAATGGTTGCAATGGCTTTATCCAAAGCTGTTTGAGAAACATCAATTAAATGTACTTGGTGATTAAACTGAGCAAATACGTGCGCAATTCCATTTCCCATAGTACCAGCACCAATAACAGCAACATTTTTCATAAAAATCAATTTAGTTCACAAATATAATCATTGTATCTTTGTCCGGAATGGCTATTGAACGAATTCGTCAACTACTCGGATCTGATTTCTCAAAATCCTTGAGTGTCTTATTATCCGGAACTATCATTGCTCAAGCAGTTGGGTATTTGATTGCACCGATTTTAACACGTCTTTACACGACTGCGGAAATGGGTGAGCTAGGATTCTACATGCGTTTAACTGGTTTTATTTCTGCCATCGCCACCTTGCGTTACGAAGCGGCATTGCCATTACCGAAGCTAGACGGACATTCCTTTCTTTTATACCGCTTATCCTACCGGATTTCATTTATTGTTCTAGCCTTAGCAAGCATTGTGTTTTTTATCTTGTACTATCAAGGATTGGATGAAAAATTCAGTTGGTGGTTTTTTCCTTTGACCATCATGAGTGCTGCTTGCATCATTGTGGTGAATATCGGAACGAGTTGGTCCGTACGCATTGGGAAATATGGAATCATTTCCCGTCAAAAAATCACGAATTCAACGGTGTCAAACGGATTAAAATGGGCCTTCGCTTACCTTCACTTAAGTACTTTTGGACTTATTTTAGCGACATTCATCGCTTCCCTCCTTTCTTCTTTGGAGTTCGCATTTAATTTTGGTAAAATACATCGAAAATTCAAACACTTTATTTCGAAAAGAAAAACGGCTGCGTTGATGCGTCAACACAAGGAATTTCCAACGTTAAACCTACCTCATGTGTTTGTAGACAACGGAAGAGATATGCTTATCGCTACTTTTATTTTTGCCTACTACTCTGAATCCGTATATGGTTCATTTAATCATTCCTATACCATGCTCCGACTTCCACTCATGTTGATTGGTGTTTCTTTGGGACAATTATTCTACAACAGAGCTTCGGAATTATTCAATCAAGGCAAATCGATGGTTCCCTTGCTCAATAAAATGTTACTGGTCCTAACTGGACTTTCCATCGTACCATTTACCATTCTTTTCTTTTACGGTGAATTCTTGTTTGCCTTTGTATTTGGAAAGGATTGGGC
>JBEDCT010000030.1:0-3468 GCA_041176665.1 Bacteroidota bacterium
GTGGATTACTGATCATCCGGACTGGTATTCGCAAAATGCCGCTGGAAATATCATCATTCCTCCGGGAACGAATTGGAACGATGTCGCAGACTTGAATTTCAATAATACAGACATGAAATTAGCGATGATTGACGCCATGAAATATTGGGTACTCGAAGCGAATGTCGATGGATATCGTTGCGATTATGCAGATGGCGTACCCTTTGAGTTTTGGCAGGAAGCAATCATCTCATTGAATTCGATTTCAAACCGTAATTTGTTGTTTTTAGCGGAAGGGACACGTGCGGACCATTATACTGCAGGATTCCATTTAACCTACGGATGGAATTTCTACACGGCGTGTAAAAATGTTTGGAACGGCACTACTGCCGCTTCTTTATACAATACACATTTATCAGAATACACGAACACTCCAGCGGGAAAACACAAAATTCGTTTTACCACGAATCACGATGAGTCCGCTTGGGATGCTTCGCCTTGGACATTGTTTAACGGAAAAGCCGGTGCGTTAGCGGCTTCGGTTTCTGCGGTATTTATGGGCGGTGTTCCCTTGATTTATTCTGGACAGGAAGTTGGACGCAGTACCACTACCCCATTCTTTACCAATTCACCCATCAATTGGACCATCAATCAGGACATGCTTCAAGCGTATAAAGACATGCTAGCTTTCCACAATGAATCTGCAGCAGCGCGTAAAGGAGCGATTTCGAATTTCGTGAATTCTACCAATGTGCTTTGCATGAAGAAGGTACTTGGTTCCGAAAGTGTGGTAATCATTGTCAATGTGCGTAATTCTACGCAATCGTATGCTGTCCCTAGTCCATTAACTGGGACTTGGACCAATGCCCTAACCAATGCAAGTTATAACTTAGGAAGTACCGTGAGTTTAGCTCCGTATCAATACCTCATTCTGAAAAACTAAAATGCGCCTGATTTGATTTCGTCCACAATGGATGGATCCAACAAGGTACTTGTGTCTCCTAGATTTGAGGTGTCTCCTTCGGCTATTTTCCGCAAAATACGACGCATGATTTTCCCACTTCGAGTTTTTGGAAGTCCAGAAACGAATTGAATTTTATCCGGTTTAGCAATCGCACCAATGATACGAGAAACCGTTTGAAGAATGTCTTGTTTGGTCAGAGCTGCATCGGCATGATGGTGTTCCATAATCACATACGCATAGATACCTTGTCCTTTTATTTCATGTGGATATCCAACAACTGCGCTTTCAATGACTCCTGTATGCATGTTGATGGCGTTTTCTACTTCTGCTGTTCCGATTCGGTGTCCACTGACGTTTAAGACATCATCCACGCGTCCCGTAATGCGATACATGCCATCTTCATCCCGCATACATCCGTCACCTGTGAAATAATAGTTTTCGTAGACCGAAAAGTACGTTTGTCGACAGCGTTCGTGGTCGTTATAAGTTGTACGAATGATTCCAGGCCAAGGAAATTTAATGCACAAGTTTCCATTCACGCCATTTCCTACGATTTCATTTCCGGAATCATCCACCAAGCAAGGTTGAACGCCAGGCAATGGCAAAGTTGCGTAAGATGGTTTACTTGGCGTGACTCCCGCAAGGTTCGAAATGAGTACTCCAGAAGTTTCTGTTTGCCACCATGTATCGACGATCGGACATTTATTCTTACCAATGTGTAGGTCGTACCAATGCCAAGCTTCCTCATTGATCGGCTCACCTACGGATCCAAGTACTTTTAATGAACTTAAATCTTTGTCCACCACGTGCTCTAATCCGAAGCCCATTAAGCTGCGAATCGCTGTTGGTGCAGTGTAAAGAATTTCAACTTTAAATTTATCGACAATATCCCAAAATCTTCCAGCATCGGGATACGTTGGGATTCCTTCAAACATCAGTGTCGTTGCACCAGCGCTCAATGGACCATAAATGATGTAACTATGTCCTGTAATCCAGCCAATATCCGCGGTGCAAAAGTGAATTTGTCCCGGTTCATATTGAAAGACATTCACAAAGGTATAGTTTGTCCAAATCATGTATCCAGCGACTGTATGCACGACTCCTTTCGGTTTCCCAGTAGATCCGGACGTGTAAAGAATAAACAACATGTCCTCTGCATCCATTTCCACAGCAGGGAAAAATGGATTTCCGGCCTCCTCCACTTTTTGGATTTCATCGGTCCACCAGACATCGCGTCCTTTGAGCATGGAAACGGGAACAGCTGTACGTTCACAAACGATGACGCGTTCAATCGCATCATTTCCAATCAAAGCATCATCAATCACCGATTTCAATGGAATGTCCTTTGCTCCACGAAAAGCACCATCGCATGTGATAATGAATTTCGCTTGGGCATCGTCCAAACGATCTGCAATGGCTTGTGCGGAGAATCCACCGAAAATGATTGAATGTATCGCGCCAATACGTGCGCAAGCTAAAGTTGCAATGGTTAATTCGGGAATCATTCCCATATAGATGCACACGCGGTCGCCTTTTTTCACGCCGTTGTTTTGAAGGACATGAGCAAACTGCATGACTTTTTGGTGTAATTCGGAATAAGAAAAAGTCCTAGATGCTTCCTGTGGATTATTCGATTCCCAAATAAGGGCTGTTTCGTTTCCTCTTTCAGCCAAGTATCGGTCCAAGCAATTCTCGGTAATGTTCAATGTTCCTCCTTGATACCACTTGACAGATGGTTCTGAGAAATTCCATTCCAGGACTTTATCCCATTTCTTTTTCCACACAAAGTTTTCAGCGATTTCAGCCCAAAATTCTTCCGGTTGATCGACACTTTTTTGATATGCTTGATGGTAAGCATCAAGGCTTTTAATTTGGTATGGATACATGGTTATTGCTTTGTTGAACGAAAATACTTCTTCTTCACGAGGAAAATTAGCAATAATCAATCAGATGTTAGCATAAAACCTACATCGAAATCAGGGAATGATTTCCACCGCTACTTCATTTCGACGGTTGATGATATCCCAGGGCGCATTGTATCCCATGTACATGAATGGACCTGTTGCTTTCAAGTAATGTTTTTGAATGATTTGGCGTAAGATTTCGGAATGACTTTCAATGCGTTCATCATTCGAATAACCACCGTATCGAACAACCAGAAGAATTTTAGTAACCTCTTCTTGAATCGTTATGTTTTTATTTGAAGGATTTGGCAATTCGTCTTTTTTGTATTGGCTAGGCATGACAAAATACATCGTTGCGGAGTCACCTAATTCCATGACAACAGGAGAAGTCATTGCAATTTTTTCCGATTTCTCATTCCCTCCGAAGATGTATCCGGCGATGCTACGGAATCCATCGCTACCGGAATTGTCAAAGGACTTATCTTTTACATTCGTCTTGGCCACAATCATATTTGGATATTGACGAAGCTCAATGTTCTTTCCATAAGATTTCAGAACAGTATACTTGGGCATTTCGATGTTTGAATAACGGAAGGACATAAAGACTGCGAATAGTATAAC
>JBEDCT010000031.1:0-2516 GCA_041176665.1 Bacteroidota bacterium
ATAGAAAAACAGGAGAGAGGGCAACTCGAGCTGATCCCCCCACATAAAATACTCCACTGTTCTTTGTTCTGTATTCAAATCCAACACCGGATATGAAATCAAAAGAGATTTTTTTGTGAATGTCCACAACGCCTTGATGTAAAAACTCATGTTTTCCTTGTGGATTGGTAATAATTCCTACGCTGGACGGTTTGTTTTGCAGGGCTAGTCCTAACGAGGCATTTGCAAATAGCTCCTTTGTCAATTTCACATTGATGACCGCTGAAACAGGAATATCGTATTGAATGAAATTCATGGTCCCAAATGCCGTAATCGCGGAATCCGTTTCGGACATCGTAATTCCAAAGTGACGTTGAACGTAATTGAGTCCAGTTTCGATGGAAATTAACTCACTTAATCCGAGTCGAACAACCCCTCCAAACGTATAGCCAACTTTCTGTTCAATTGTTGTGGAGAACGATTCTTTTATCAAGGTCAATGCATTGGGTCCAATCGCATCCGAAGGAATAATCAAACGTGTTTGAAATCCAAAATAATTGGGCACACCAAACTTGTTTTCTTTCTGAGCAAACAAAGAAAGTGGAAGGATGAAAAAGATGAAAAGGAGTTTACGCATATGGACAGAACGTAAAAATACGAATAGTTGTATAGTCTGATGTCGATTTTATTCAGCGATCCATGTGGTGTTGTATTCAACCGGACGTCGATGCGCTTTTGGCCATTCGATTTCAGGATAACCCACATAAAAGATTCCCAGACACTTATCACGATCACTTAAACCTAAGAATGAAGTCATTTCGGTGGAATAAATCAATTTTGGAGTAGACCAAAATCCACCTAATCCATATGCCGTACAACTCAAATGCATGTTTTGAATCGCACAAGCCACTGCTTCAATTTCCTCGATTTCTGGAATTTTCTCTTCTTCTTGGCGTTTCATGCTTACGACAATCACCGCTGATGAAATCAAAGGACGACGCAACATCTTCGCTAATTTCGCATCGTTCTGTTGTTCGGGTGCGGTCAACTTCAAATACGTTTCACCGAGAAAGGTGCTCAATTTTTGCAAACCTGCATCCGTAAACACATGAAAACGCCATGGTTGCGTATTTCCATGCGTTGGCGCCCATTGTGCATTCGTCAAAAGCATTTCAATCTGTTCCTTGTGGACTTTCCGTGTGGAAAATTGTTCCGGATAAATCGTGCGACGATTCTTGATGAGTTCATTGATTTCGGATAAATTGAAACGCATAGAAAATATTTTTTTACAAAGATAGTCGATTTCGAATAGGGGTAAGTGAATTCAAATTTGAATTCTGTGTATATTTACTCGAAATCAATCAGAATGAAAAAAGTCTTAATAATCACTGTAGGCCTTGTTGCAGGAATTAGCGTGATGCTTTTATTTGGTTATCCATTTAGTCAAGCGCTTGTCACTGGAGTTTGTGCTACCATCGGTATGTACATTGGTCAATACCTGAGTAAGCGCAGAGCAGCAAAGAAAATGAATAGCTAAAGAGAATCAATTCTTTTGCTTTTCTACAGCGCCAACTTCGACTTATTCAACCAAATCATTTGAACTTCCGTAGTTTCTTGGAGACGTTCCGCAAGTTTGAAATAGCGTTCGGACAAAGAGGATAAGAAATCCTGTGCTTTGTTACCTTCATCGCTCAATCCTTTCATTTTATCGATACCCCAGAATTTCACCAAGTGATCGATGATGTTTGCGTAGTCGTGACTGGTGTAAACGCCAATCTGTTGAGTAATGCTAGCGTAGTTTACGTATTGTTTTTTGTCCGTCCCGAAGTCCATCAGTGAAGCCGGCATCACGATTTTCCTTTTCATCATCTGAACGAAAGCTGCAAGCCCACCATTTGGATCAGCCTCAAAAACTTTGCTCATGAAAAACTTGTATGCTTTCTCGTGAAGTGCTTCTTCACCAGCAATGGTATTGCAAATTTTCGCTAATAACTTATCTCCTGATTTATAGGCGATTTTTCCTGTATTAACATGTGATATTTTCGTTGCGCGCTCTTGGAAAGAGGTGTAGATGAGTCCGTTGTATGGATCTGCTGATGTACGAAGATCAACACCATTATGAATCAAACGCTGAATGGTTATTTCTACTTCCCGCATGTCAACGCGTCCACTGAGGTATAAATACTTAT
Organism: Bacteroidota bacterium; assembly: GCA_041176665.1. Classification (GTDB taxonomy): domain Bacteria; phylum Bacteroidota; class Bacteroidia; order Flavobacteriales_D; family Crocinitomicaceae; genus UBA952. The sequence continues at coordinate 2,169 of JBEDCT010000031.1, forward strand.
TCAAAAGGTCTCCATGACGGTTTTCTTCTGCTGTCCACAAACGTGACCAACGTGCCCAAGCACTTGTACTTGAAACATTTCGTTCCACATTGACACCTTCCAAAAGATTAAAAAACGTTTGGTAGCTCGGAAGTGCTTCCTCGGTAATCATATTTCCAATCAACGAAACCATAACGGTATCTGGAACTTGAGCGATGCTTTCTTGAAGCGCTCGCACTTGATCCATAAAATCAGCATCTGCAGCATTTGGAATAAAATCTGTTGGCTGCCAACATTCTTCAGGAAGATTCATTTTATCTTCAATAAAAGTATGTACATCAGATTCAAGTGATTTTAGTACCTCTATTT
>JBEDCT010000032.1:0-11357 GCA_041176665.1 Bacteroidota bacterium
CATTAACATCGGCATTCCCCACATATGAAATCTTATCCATTCGCTTCAATCCTTTTATTTCCCGACAAAGTTAGGAATTTGAGTTTAAAATGAAGGAAATGTTAAGCCTAGATTAAGTGGCGTGCGTGCAGTATTTTTAAATGAACATGCAGTGTTTGTTCGGGTGTTAGCTGAACCGATATAAATCTAAAACCGTTACTCATATTGGATTTTAGACACTTTTGAGGTGTTCTCTCTTTCGGAGTATAACGATGATTTGGGGATCTTCAATTTGACTTAGTTCATTACTACGCAAAAATAGTGCGGAATAAAAACCTGTTCGGAACATTTTCCGATCTGGAAAAATACGTCAAACAAAAAAAAGGCTCCTAGCGGAGCCTTTTCAATGGGAGATTTGCGTCTTATTTTTTCACGAAGCGTTTTGTCACGGCGTACTCATCAGAAAGAATTCTGATTTGATACATTCCTTGTGCCAAGTTCGCTGTGTTCATTTTTACCACCGCACCTTGGTTTGCAGGAACAACCTGAAGTACTTTTCCACTAAGGTCAAGGATTTCGATAGTTGTTACATCTTCATCAATGTTCTTCATGTCCACGAACAATTCGTTGTCAGTTGGATTCGGATACACGCTGATGGCGTCTAATGGATTTTCAGCAAGTCCATTGGATGCGGTAATGTTGATGGTGTAGTCTTCTACTTCACCGTAGGTACTTTGTCCACATGGAGCAATAGCGCCATCCGGAGAATACGAAATGCGAACACGCATTCTCACGTTTCCGATTGTTGCCGTTGTTGGAACCGTAAAGTTAAACGTATTAGACCATCCCGCAGCGATTAATACGTAGGCTACTTGCTCTCCTGGATCATTGAAGCTGTTGTTGTTGTTAAAGTCAATCCAAGCAGCTATTTCATCATCGTTGTACGCTGAATTTGTTTGACCAGGCGTCCCTGGAATAACAGATAAGCTGTACGAAGCACCTTTCGCTAAGGTCGTTGTTGTCGTTGTGTAATTTGCATAGCCGCCTGTGGAACAAGAACTTGTGTTGTTAATGGTATTCAAGGTAACGGTATTGATATACTCATCGCAAGTAGCTGAAGATCCAGTACACGGACCTGTTGAAGCAGCAACAACGATGTAGTTGTTTTTGATTTCACTGTCGGAACCTTGAGCATTTGTTGCGGTTAAGGTAATCGTGTATTGTCCAACCGTATTGAAGGTAATTTGTGGATTTTGACTTGTTGCACTTGTTCCTGCTGCATACGCCCATCCAGTCGCTGGAGCAACTGTCCAAGCCCATGAAGTTGGGAGTCCGGTTGATAAATCCGTAAATTGAACGGTTATCGCTGGGACAATGTTCGTTGTGTTTGCTACGAAGTTTGCTACTGGAGCTGTTGGAACAACCACTGAACATGGGTCATTTGAACCTGCATATTGCAATACTCCTGAATTTGTTGGGTCCAACCAAGGTTTCAACTGACGATTCGTCGCTGTTCCGTTGTTTGTCCAGTGAAAGGCCATTTTTCCATATTGGTCCGGAGCACTTTGATTCGTACAAAACGATCCACCACCTGTTAAGGTTCCAATGACATATCCCTGAGATCCGTTGAACAATGGAGAACCGGATGATCCACCTTCTGTTACCCCGTATCCGTTCGAATTCGATGTCCAAGTTACTCTCCAATGCGAACCAGTTGCTGATCCCCATTGTGTACTAATGGTATTTCCCGTAAACGTGGAGATTTTCTTAATGTCTCCAGCTGGATGATGTATACCAACTCCACCAGTTGTGACAGCTGTATTTGCATTCCATCCGTTCCAATACGCGTTGAAAGCGGTTGATTTTAATTGGGTAATCACAGATGCCTCATTGCTTGCCGTTCCTAATTTAACGAGTAAAAAGTCAGAACCTGAGTTTCCTCCTCCGTCACCAGAGTCGGCGATGCGTAAACATCCTGTGATGAAATGACTTGCCAAAGAACCTGCCGTTGTTGGATTTGTACACGTAGGTGCTTCGTATCGAAAATAGAATTTCCATTGTGCCATATTTGCTGTTGTGGCATTCACACCACAGTGAAGAGCTGTTAAAAAGTATGGTTTACAGTCAGCTGCTGTATTGTTAATCAAGGTACCTGAACACCAGCCCGCTTGAGCTCCCTCTACTACGTAAATACGAGCAACACCACGTTTTTCATCTTGCCATGGATCTCCAACAGGTGTACAGTTCACGTTTACTTCACAGGGATCGGACTCATTGATTTTTTGAGCGTTTGGATTTCCAGTTGAACGGTAATTGTACATGATGCGATCGATCTCAATTTGAGATGGCGTCGTGTATTTTGGTTCTGTTAAAGTCAATACAAGTTTGTCTCCAAAACATAGCGCAGCATTCTGACGGAAATGGTCTTGAACATCTGCTGCTGTCATTAAGGAATGAACATCTTGTCCTTTCATATTTTGAATGCGTAGGGTAGAAGCACCGTACAATTTAAATGTTTCAAATAAGAAACTGATTGCTTCTGCATTTGGCGCATCGATGATTAATTGCCATTGACGGTCACCGTTGGAAAGTGTCGACCAAAGTCCGCTGTTGTCAGTCGTAACGTTGATGAAACGCGCCACAGCAATTCGGTAAAGTAATCCTTGTTGATCCCTCAAGGCGTCTTCTTCAGCCAATAGTGTACGGTCTGGAGTTTCAACGGAACGAACAGGAATGTTTTTGGAGATTTCAAATTTATTGATTGCTGACATAGAGGATTGTCCGAACACATTCGAACTCACCATAAAAGCCAACAAGATCGTTGATCGTATTAATTTTATCATGGTTTCATAGTTTGTTGTAATTTCACCTCAAAAATAGAACTTTTTCTTAATTTTGAAAGGTATGTTGAGAGTTTGTTTGGTCGAAGATGAACAAAGTTTAATTGAACTTATTTCCCTAAATCTAGAGATGGAAGGGTACCATGTTACTTGTTTTACAGACGGACAAGAAGCGTTGGATGTTCTGGCAAAACCTTTTCATTTTGACCTCATCATCTTAGACGTCATGCTGCCCCATGTGAATGGCTTTGATCTCTGCCGAGAAATCCGCAAACACGACGCCACCCCGATTTTATTTTTATCTGCAAAGGGAACAACGGCGGATCGGGTTGCAGGACTCAAACTAGGTGCCAATGATTACGTAACAAAGCCTTTCGACCTCGAAGAATTTTTGTTGAAGGTACAAATCCTCACTCAAGGACTTGTGAGTGCTGATGTACAGAATTACATGAAAATAGGTGGATTTCGAGTTGATTTTAGCACGTTTAGCGTTCAAAACGATGCTGGAAATGAAGTTCATCAATTTTCCAAGCGTGAAATAGAATTACTGACCTTGTTTAACGAAAAAGAGGGCAAAGTGATTTCCAGAAATGAGATTTTAGACCGAGTGTGGGGGACAGATCAGTTTCCGACGACGCGTACGATTGACAATTACATTCTGGTTTTTAGAAAACTATTTGAAGCGGACCAAAAAAATCCACAGCACTTCTTTTCCATTCGAGGAGTGGGATATAAGTTTGTTTCTTAGTGCTCCACTGCACCAAGCTCTTCCTGATTGTGTTTGTGCTTAAATAGCAAAGCAAACAAGACCGCTACCACTAAGCAATATCCCGCGAAGCTTATCCAGGTGAAATGCCAGTTGGTGGAACCGTCGCCATTGGTGAAGTATTGATCAATGATCCAACTGCTGACAATCGTTCCGAAGTAAGCACCGAATCCGTTGGTCATCATGATGAATAGTCCTTGTGCACTCGAACGCATGCTCGCGTCGGTAGTTGTTTCGATGTACATGGAACCGGAGATCAGGAAGAAATCGAAGGCCATTCCGTAAACGATACACGACAATACGATGAACACGCTGCCCATAGGCACCATGCCAAAGGCGAAAAATCCGTAACGAAGGACCCACGCAAAAAGGGCGAATAGCATCACGTTTTTCATTCCGAAGCGCTTCAAGAAGAAGGGAATCGTTAAGATGAATGCCGTTTCGGAAACTTGAGAAATGGAATAAATAATGGTAGAATATTTTTCCACTACAGAGCCTTTTTCGAATCCACTTAAAAAGGCATCTCCGTACATATTGGACAATTGCAAAGCTGCTCCAAGTAACATCGAGAACAAGAAGAACAGCGCCATTTGGTAATTTCCAAACAAGCGAAACGCGTCGAGTCCAAGTTGGGAAATCAAAGATTTCTTCTCGCTATTTTTACCCTGTGGCGTACAAGCGGGAAGGGTAAAAGCGTAGAGTCCGAGTAAAATTGCGATTGTTCCTGCAATGACAAATTGCATAGAGTTGTCCTTGCTTCCCGACAGATTTGTGATCCACATCGCCGCAATGAATCCGACGGTGCCCCAGACACGAATGGACGGGAAATCCTTCACAACATTTCCATTGAAGATGGTTAACACACGGTAGGAAATTGAATTCGAGAGGGAAATGGTTGGCATGTAGCAAATCATCCCGGCGAAAACTATCCAATAGAGCACATCGTATTCTGGCATGTGCGCGAAGAAGGGAACATTTTCTTGAACGAAAGTCAAATTTGGAATGAGTAACATGATGCTACCGTAACAAATGTGCAGTAAGCCATAGAGGCGTTCTGCACGCATCCATTTGTCTGCAATGATTCCAATGATGGAAGGCATCAAAATGGAGGAAAGGGCTAAGGTGGAGAAAATCGCTCCGAATTGACCGAAAGTCCAACCTTTACCGGCTGTACAATAGGTTCCAATGGTTGTTAACCAAGCGCCCCAAACGAAGAACTGTAAAAAGCTCATCGCTGTTAATTTGTACTTGATTGTTGAGATAGAGGTATTAACCGCGTTTTTTGATTTCATCACGTATTTTAGAGGCTAGTTCGTAATCTTCATTTTCAATCGCCTCCATCAATTTATTCGAAAGTTCTTCTGAATTGACATCTTTCCACTCATTTCCATGTGAGGATAACACGTGATCATCTTCCTCATCCTCATCAAAGTCGAATGCTTCATTCGTGTCATTTTCAGCGCCACCAACTTCGTCAAGGATTTGTCCAAGTGTGTAAATTGGCGCATTGAAACGCACACCGATGGCGATGGCATCCGATGTTCGACTGTCGATTTCCGTTTGTTGTCCGTCGCGTTCACAGATCAGCTTCGAATAGAAAACGCCTTCGTGAAATTTATAAATCAATATTTCTTTCACCTTAACCCCAAAGGATTTGCAAAAAGATTTGAATAAATCATGGGTCAAAGGACGTGAGGGAACCATTTTCTCCAATTCTACGGCAATCGCTTGTGCTTCAAATCCACCAATGACGATGGGTAATTTGCGTTTTCCTGCGACCTCAAGTAGGGTCAGAACGTATGAGCCAGACTGTGTTTGGCTATATGCGATTCCGGTTATTTCCAACTTGATTTTCTGCATAAGTCTTGTTTCTTACGAAGATACGGATTAATGTTGAGTTGCTTTGAAGCGTTTCACTGCTTCTGTTAAGCGTGGAATCACTTCAAACGCATCACCAACTACACCGTAGTCTGCTGCTTTAAAGAATGGTGCTTCTGTGTCTGTATTCACGACAACGATTACTTTCGAACCGTTTACTCCCGCCAAATGCTGGATTGCTCCAGAGATTCCAACGGCAATGTACAAGTTTGGACGAATCGCCACTCCTGTTTGTCCTACGTGTTCGTGGTGAGGTCTCCATCCGATGTCAGAAACTGGACGCGAACAAGCTGTCGCTGCGCCAAGTGCTGCTGCTAAATCTTCAATCATTCCCCAGTTTTCTGGACCTTTCAATCCGCGTCCTGCTGAAACAACTAATTCTGCTTCGGGTAATGGAATATTTCCTTCTGGTTTTTTCGTTTCAAGAACTTTAATGGCAGATGCTCCTGCTAATCCACTTGTTTCTTCTACCCCACAAGCACTTCCTGATTTTTCAGGTTGGATGCTGTTCGGCAATAAAGAAATGATGCGTTTTTCGCTAGCAACTTTCACGTAACCTACTGCTTTTCCCGAGAATACGTTCACTTTAATCGATCCGTCTGCTTCTGGAATGGCAATCGCTCCAGCTACTAGTCCAGCTTTCATGCGTACAGAAAGTCTTGGTGCTACCGCTTTCCCGTATACATCGTGTGAGAAAATCACAGATGTAGCGGAAACTTGATCTGCCACTGCGGCGATTAAGCGTGCCAATTGTTGTGGATCTTCTCCATCAACGGAACGGTCAACTAAGACCTTAGATGCGCCGTATTCACCCAATTGAGCCAAAAGCTCGTTGGATGCGGATCCATTTGTGATAACAGTTACGTCACCACCTAAATTTTTACCGTAAGTAACTGTCTCTAAAGCTGCTTTAGAAAGTCCAGTTGTTGAATTGATATATACGAGTACCATGATCTTTTCTTAAATAACTTTTGCTTCGTTGTGTAATAGCTCGACAAGCTCGTCCATGTTGGATGGATCGATCATCTTTACAGTTGATTTCGCATTTGGAATACCGTAAGATGCATAGCTTGTTAAATCTTCTACCGCTTCGGCAGGGATAACCGTTAAAGGCTTCGTTCTAGCGGCCATGATTCCACGCATGTTTGGAATGCGTTGTTCGGCCATTCCTTTCGCACAGGAAACAACTGCTGGAGTTGAAACTTCTACCACTTGAACACCACCTACGATTTCGCGCTCCAATGTCAAGTTTGAACCGTTTGCTTCTAGTTTTGTCGCCAAGGAAATAAAAGGTAAATCCATTGCTTCTGCAATCATTCCACCTACTTGAGAACCGTTGTAATTGATGGTTTCTTTACCAGTCATTACTAAGTCGAATCCTTTTGCTTTTGCATAACTCGCAATTTGCATGGCAGTGTAATACGCATCTTTTGGATCTGCGTCGATACGCACAGCTTCATCTGCACCAATCGCTAATGCTTTGCGGATAATTGACTCGTCTGTTGTCGTTCCAACAGTAACGATGGTCACGTTTCCTCCGATGCTTTCTTTTAATTCCAAGGCACGAACAAGTGCATACCACTCGTCATACGGATTAACAATGTATTGAACTCCATTTTCATCGAACTGCGTACTATTGTTAGTAAACGCAATTTTAGAAGTGGTATCTGGAGCTTTACTGATGCAAACCAAAATATTCATGTTCTAAATCTTTTAAAAGTGATGCAAATTTAAGGAAATTAATCTACCAAAACGGGACATTTTTCTCCAAGAAATAAATTTAATAATTCAATGCGATAGCAAAGAGGAGCGAAGAGAAAAAAGTCAATAATGCAACCTTCTTTAATTCGGGATCAAGGCTTGACGGAGTGGTCGTAAGAAACACTTTTTTCAAGTGAATAAACAGAAAGAAACTTGGTACTAGGGATAGAAACAAAAAGGGATTCTCGGAGACTGTTGCTAAAAAATAAACGGTTGTCCACCAAGCTAGTGCCCCTGTAACAATTAAAAAAGCGTGGTAAATCTTTCCTTTTTTAAAGCCCAATTGAACAATCAAGGTATTTTTTTTCGATTTTCGATCGTTTTCGATGTCCCGAAGGTTATTCAAATTTAACACCGCGGTGCTCCAAAGTCCAATGGTGATCGCTGGAAACAAGGCCAACCACTCAAAACTTAATCCATATAATTGAAAAACACCCAATACACTGACCAATCCAAAGAAAATAAAGACCATGAGGTCGCCAAGTCCACGGTAACCGTAAGCATTTTTCCCAACGGTGTACGTGATGGCTGCGAGGATGCACAGTCCGGCTAAAACCAAGTAAATGAACAAGGCTTGTGAACTTAAATTTTCTGCGCTGATGTAGATGAGGGAAATAGCGGATAGTATCGAAATCAAGACGGTGATGAAAATTCCGATTTTCATTTCCTTTTGGGAAAGCAGACCTGCTTGGATGGTTCGCTTTGGTCCAACGCGGTGTTTATTGTCCGTTCCTTTTTGACTATCGCCCAAGTCATTTGCGAAATTAGAAACGACTTGAAATCCGATGGTGGTTAGCATTGCGAGTGAAAAAATGAGTCCATCCCATTTGTCTAATGCAGCGGCTAGTCCTGATCCGACAATGATTCCAGAAACAGAAAGCGGCAATGTTCTCAACCGTGCAGCGTTCAACCAAGCTTTTATTTTCATGCGTTTTTGCGTTTATAAATGGGAACAGTAGAGCAGGGCTCACCGTACATGATGGACTGAACTACTCCTTGCAAGTGTGTCAGTAAGGTCACCATCGCGAACTCAGGAGCAGCGATGTCACTGCAGCCTTTTACGATGACTTTTCCATCTTGAAATGATGTTAAATCAATGGCAGTAATGGCTTCTGAAATCAAGGCTTTCTCTAGGTCTAATTGCGTTCCAACCACGACTTTTTTTGCTGTGGATTGCAGTGCGGAAGCAACCAACATGTATGCCCACGTTGGAACAATGGCATCCGCGGAACAGTAAATGAAAACGGCTTGGCGCTCGTAGGATTTCCAGTCGTTTTCTTTGATCCACGCGCGAAAATCTTTCTCCTTCAAGACAAGTCCTTGCCAAAGTTGTGCTGCCAAGTCGATGCCGACAATGGAAACGCGCGGTTTGTAATCCGCGAGGTCCAGTTGAATGAGACCGCTACCTTTTACCTTGTTTTTGATTTCGTCCATGCTACAAAGATACGTCAAGTTCGAAAACGGAAGTCGAATTTTTTCAAGACAGTCTGTCAGTATTTTCTCCTAGGCATATCTTTTGACAATCCATCGCCATGCAGCACCAAGCACCTTTCGAATCTCATTTGAGAAATGCCCTTCCGCCAGCCCTGGTGGTGCTTGTATTCATGTGGTTATTCTATTGGGCGGATTTCCTATTTGTCTACGACTTTCATCAGTTGGGAGTGGTACCGAAGCGCTTGTCCGGACTCAAAGGAATCTTCTTTATGCCGTGGATTCATGCGCATTCGGATGCGAAGCACATCCTCAATAATTCGGTTCCTGCCTTGCTGTTAATCACCTTGTTGTTCTATTCGTACAAGGAAATCGCTGTAAAGATCTTGTTGTTCAGTTGGTTGTTTACAGGAATTTTTCTTTGGGTTTTCGGTCCCGACAATGGCGCCCACCACATTGGCATGAGTGGGGTGATTTACAGCCTCGCAGCTTTTTTGTTTACGTCGGGAGTCCTGCGGAAATACTTGCCGCTACAAGCACTTTCGTTGTTTATCGTCTTTTTATATGGCTCGATGATTTGGGGAATTTTTCCAACGAAGGAACGCATTTCGTGGGAGGGACACCTCAGTGGAATGATTGTCGGAGTGGTTTTAGCGTTTATTTACCGAGCGCGTGGACCCCAGCGTCCGAAGTATCAATACGAAATTGAAAAAGAATTGGGAATCGAACCGCCAGATTTGGAGGGAATGTACTTGGAAAAATTACGATTGCAGGAAGAGGAGGAGCGACTCCGCGAAGAAGCGTTACGCAATGTGAGCAGCGAGATTCACGTGCATTACATCTACGAAAAAAATCCACCGGAGCAGGACAATAAAACAGATTAGGCGCCTTGTTTTTTTCGAGAAAGTATGCGGAAAATGGTCCAGCCGATGGCCACACCTAGGGAATTCGCCAGCGCATCATACCAAGACTGTTCGCGTCCGGGAACCATTCCTTGCATCCACTCCATGAATACGCCATATCCAACGAAGCAAAGCAGTAAACGAACTATTTTTGATCCACTGTAGGCCGACAATCCACAAAATGCCAAGGTCGCATAGGCGATGAAGTGATTGACTTTATCGTTACTCTGAATTTCTACGCCCGATTTCGGTGGAAGCAAACTCAAAATGGTGATACCGATAAAAACGATGATCGTCAACGCAAGCCAACGTTTATTCCAATTCATAACCGAGTTTTTGTCCTTTGTCAATCGCTGGAATGCCTTCCGTTAACCAAAGTGGTGCAGGTTTTCCTTGTAAGTAGTGATCGAAGAATTGACGCATGCGGATGCTTAAATCGAATTTGTAGGGAAGCTTCGTTAAGTTGTGGTCGTCGTCGTTGTAGTTCAACATCCAACACGGTTTTCCGAGGCGACGCATGCCGTTGTACAATTCGAGTCCTTGGTACCACGGAACGGCGCCATCACGGTCGTTCGCCATGATCAACAAAGGCGTTGTGACCTTCGGTAGGTGAAACAAGGGTGAATTCTCAATGTACAATGCTTGTGCATCCCAAATCGTTTTTCCGATGCGACTTTGGGTGGACTCATATTGGAATTGGCGGTTCAATCCGGATCCCCAGCGAATACCGCCGTAGGCAGAAATCATATTTCCGACAGGCGCTCCAGCCATCGCTGCGGCGTAGCGTTTGGTCATGGTTACGAGTTGTGCCGTTTGATAGCCACCCCAACTTTGTCCTTGCAAGCCCATGCGCGTGGAATCAATTGGAAAGTTTTTGATGAGGTGATCCGTTGCGCTCATGATGCAATTATATGCCGATTTGGCAGGATGTCCAATCTCGTAGCGGATGTCCGGAATGAAGACAAAATAACCCGCGGAAGCGTATTCCGTTGGATTAATCGTACTTGCTGAAGGACGTGGTCCTTGGTAGTTGTGTACGTTATCCGAATTCAATTCGTAGTAATACAGAATCAGTGGGTACTTTTTCGTGGCATCGTAATCCGCAGGTTTGTAGAGAATTCCCTCGAGTTGTTGTCCGTCGTAGGCTTTCCATTTCACGATTTCACTCGTTGCCCAATTGTAATTCGCTTGTTGTGGATTGGTCACCGACAAAATAGCTTGCGGTTGATACTGATCGTTCCACAATTCCAATTCCGGGTAACGTGAAACAGTCATCCAACGGAAAAAATAATGGTTTTTATTCGGTGAACGTTCGATCAAGGAAATGCGTGCGGGGATTTGAATGATTTGGCGCAATCCGTTCATTTGACTCGCATCGAAGTGATGTATTCCTTCTTTTTTGGAAGAAAGTTCAAAGCTCGTTGCGTAGCAATCACTGAGGTCGATGTACACGCTGTCCGACTCCCATTTCACTAGGTCCATGCGGACTTTGTTTTTCGTCGCCCAATCATTCGTTAATGAACGTAAGTTCTGAGTACTGATTTGATAATCCCATAAGTCGTAGCGTGACTTGAAATAGACGTGTTCTTCGCTGCGGTCAAAGCCAATCCATCCTTCTGGACCTGCTTCCATCGGTTGACCGTTGAGGTCTTCGTTCCAGGTGATGTCCTTGCGGGATGCGTTCATCACACGTGTCGTTTTCGCGGAAATATCGAGCAAAACGGATTGATTTTTCTCCGGAAGAAAATACGTGAAGTACCTTCCTTTTGGAGACAAGATTCCCGGATACGAAAGTCCTTT
>JBEDCT010000033.1:0-3628 GCA_041176665.1 Bacteroidota bacterium
CGAGGATTCCACATTCTAATCCAGCGTGACACGCTTTCACTTTTGGTGTTTCTTGGTACATTTCCACGTACAAGGATTCCATTAAACGAAGCACACCTGAATTTGGATTCGGTTTCCATCCAGGATAATCGCCTGTTTGTTCTACGTGACATCCTGCATTTTCAAAGGCACTACGCATCACCATGCACATTTCGCGCTTCGTTGATTCAACACTGCTTCGTTGCAAGGATTGTGAAACAAAACTTCCTTCCTTGATGATGATTCTCGCTAAACTGGAAGAGGTTTCCACCAATCCAACAATGTCTGGACTCATTCTATAAACGCCATTGTGAACGGAACAAAGCAAAGAAATGATTTTGGTAAAATCGCTCGTTGCCATCGCTTGTTCAATTGTTGTTGTTGCTTGAAGCTCGAATTGACAATTCGGTTCGATGCTTATGTATTCTTCTTTCAAAGTAGCGGATACCTCAGCGAAAATTGCTTTCACTTTGGCTGCATCCGTACTTGCAATTACTGCGGTCGCTTCACGTGGAATGGCATTGCGCAAACTTCCGCCATCGAAGGAAATCAATTGGATATTCGTCGCTTGTTTCATCTCCCAAAGGATTCTCGCCATCCATTTGTTCGCATTTCCACGTCCTTTGTCGATGTCCATTCCTGAATGACCACCCAATAAACCACGAATGGAAAGTGTCATCGTTTCTCCTTCCACTGGAACTTGTCCGTATGTGTAGGTCGTATTCGTATCGATTCCTCCAGCACATCCAATCGAAAGTTCATCGTCATCTTCGGTGTCGATGTTCAATAAAATCGTCCCGCTTAAAAAACTTGGATCCATTTTGATGGCTCCAGTCATTCCTGTTTCTTCATCGATGGTAAAAAATGCTTCAATCGCTGGATGTGGAACATCCGTCGAAGACAAAATCGCCATGATCGCTGCCACTCCGATTCCGTTGTCCGCACCTAAGGTTGTTCCGTTTGCACGTACCCAGTCTCCATCGACCAACATCTCAATTCCTTGTTGATCAAAATCGAATGTCGTATCTGCATTTTTTTGATGCACCATGTCCAAGTGCGCTTGAAGAATCACTGTTGGACGATTTTCCATTCCAGCAGTTGCGGCTTTATAGATGTACACGTTTCCAATCGCATCTTCCGCGGTTTTCAAGTTCAAGGATTTTCCGAAATCCACCATGAATTGACGCACGCGTTCTTCTTTTTTCGAAGGACGAGGAACGGCATTTAAATCAGCAAAGTGATTCCATAGTGCATTTGGTTGTAGTTCTCTTACGGACATACTTATGGGAATTTAGGGTATTGTAAAAAATCAGGATCTCTTTTTTCAAGGAAGGCGTGTTTTCCTTCTTGTGCTTCTTCGGTTAAATAATAGAGTAGGGTCGCATCGCCAGCCAATTCCATTAATCCATGTTGTCCGTCTAGTTCGGCATTCATCGCACGTTTGATCATGCGAATTGCCAATGGACTTCTTTTCATGATCGTTTGTGACCATTCAACAACGGTATCTTCCAATTGATCGAAAGGAACCACTTTGTTGACCATGCCCATTTTCTCTGCTTCTTCCGCAGTATATTGATTACAAAGGAACCAAATCTCACGTGCTTTTTTCTGTCCGACGTGTCTTGCTAAGTACGAAGAACCGAATCCACCGTCGAAACTTCCCACTTTCGGTCCTGTTTGACCAAAAATCGCGTTTTCTGATGCGATCGTTAAATCACATACGACGTGTAATACGTGTCCACCACCAATCGCATACCCATTTACCATGGCAATCACTGGTTTAGGAAGTGAACGAATGGCTTTGTGTAAATCCAAGACATTTAAGCGAGGAACACCATTTTCAGAAATGTAGCCACCAACACCTTTGACGTTTTGATCTCCACCTGAACAGAATGCTTTGTCGCCTTCTCCGGTAAATACCACGACATTGATGTCTGGACGCTCACGACAAATGTTCATCGCATCTAACATTTCAAAGTTCGTTTCCGGACGAAATGCATTGTATACTCTCGGACGATTAATCGTGATTTTACCAATTCCTTCGAAGAACTCGAATTTAATGTCTTCGTATTTTTTAATTGTTTGCCAATTACGCGTAGCCATAAAAAAAGTTTTTGCAAAGGTACAACATCCGAAGTCAATGGAATGTTTCTTTTCGAAGAAAATAGCTTGCCGATTTGGACGGGGGTTCAAATCAAACTTCCCGCTAAAATGATCATCTTAAGTCTCCTAACCTAAAATGAGCATGCGAAGATCAATTGATTTGAATTTCATCGATGAAAATCCAAGGCATGCTTCCTTCGCCGGGAAAACCATTGGGAATTTTTTCATCTCCTTGAATGGTCAATCTTAAGACCTGCGTTTTCCTTTTGTAATCAAGTTTCCAATTTTCTGAATGCGGGATAAATCCGTGGCCGCTTGAGCCTTCGCCCATTCCGATTCTATCGTTGCGTTTCGGTAAAATAGATTCTATTTCCACTTGATAAGGCGCATGAATCCAACTATTTTCGTCTTGCAAGAAACTCACGTTCACTTCGTGAATCTTTGTCATTTTCCCTAAGTCAATTTCTAGTACGATGACATTTGTGTCAAATCCAATCCACTCATGTCCTTTCCATGGACGCGCACCGTACTGACCATCGAATAACACAACGTCGCTCGCATTGTATTTTGGACTCGGTTGCGTGAGGTAATTCACTTTAGCGCCAAGCGCAAGGTGATTCGTAATGACAATGTGCTGCGTAATGCTTGGGTCCTCCGGATGAATGGTGAACTCCGCTTTTTTGGTTTTCTTTTTCGTGCGAGTCACCGGAAAAGATAGCGTTGATTCCTTTAGTTTTCCTTCTTCGATCAACATTCCTGTGGACTGTAATTCGATTCCGTTATTGGTGCGAATGGTTTTCAAAGAAGCTTTTAGCGCACTTTTCGAATAGTTGACTTTCCAATGATCCATCAAGGGAAAATGTGTTTGAACGAGTACACTTAAAAAATCAGGGTATTTCAGTCTATTCGTGCTCCACAACGCTTCACTCAAAGCAATCGCACGTGGATACGTCATGTACTCGACTTTGGAAAATGTGGGGATATATTCCGTCCAAATGTTGGCTTGTCCACCTAAAATGTAGGAAGATACTTCCGGACCTAATTCCGCTGGACTAGGATTAAACGACAACACTTTTTCAAGCGAGGTATATCCGCCAATCGCCAAAGGTTCATCTTTTCCTTTGCCTTGGTAGTGGTCGAAATAACAATGCGATCCCGGAGTCATTACCACGTAATGTCCTTGCTTCGCCGCTTCGAGTCCGCCGTCGAATCCACGCCATGACATCACCGCTGCATTTGGGGAAAGTCCACCTTCGAGGATTTCGTCCCATCCAATCATTTTCTTTCCTTTGGACGTAACAAACGCGTCCATTTGTCGAATGAAATAACTTTGCAATTCATGTTCATCCTTCAGGTGGTTTGCGGACATGATTCCTTGACATTTTGGACAATTGTGCCAACGTGTTTTTGGTGCTTCGTCTCCACCGATGTGAAGGTATTCACCTGGAAATAATGGAATGACTTCCGCTAAAATATCCTGCAAGAATTGAATGCTTTCCGGTTTGGA
>JBEDCT010000034.1:0-9516 GCA_041176665.1 Bacteroidota bacterium
ATGTTGAATAGGTCTTCCGAAAAACGAGTATCGTCGGTAAAGATACTTTTTCCGTCTTTTTTCTGATTTAGTGAGGTCGAAGATGAAACTTGATTTTTCTTCTTTTTCTTCATTTTGTCTAAACGCTCTTGTTCTTTCAATCGCGCTTCCTCATCATTTTTTTTACGAAGTTCAATTTCTTCATAGAGCTTTGCATCGATATCCTCTTGATCATTTACGTAATATACCTTAATGTCTTTTGTTTGATCTTTGATATCAACCTTTATCGAATTTACTTTAATGTATCGTTGAGCCTCAGTGCGCTCCTCGTAGAAAACTTGATTTTTGAAATCAATATTTTTTGGATAATCAAGTGACTTGTCGAGATTGATTAAAATTTGCCCGTATCCCATTACAAGTAATGGAAGGTCTAGCACAGCAAGTGGATAAAATGCAGGTGAACGACGGTAAGGACGCAACATCACGTGTTCATCCTTATATCCTGGTGTTTTGAGGACAATTTGTTGCAAACCTCTTTTGTAAATTTTGTATTCGAAAGATTTCCCTTTTCCAATTTCTTCGTTGTCGGATGAAACTACAGTCGAATCATTATCAGTTGTGAAGTTTATTTTTTGTTTTCCGGGTATAAAAATAGCGGTACATGAACTAAGTAAAAGCAGTAAAAAAATGCTTGAAAAACGAATAAAATGGGTCATACGTTGGTGTATTTGTGTCGTGAAATTAGTAATATTATTTTAGATTTTCTCAAAACGCAAAAAAGGCTGATGAACCATCAGCCTTTTTTAAGTAGAATTTGGATTATTCTTTGATAAACTGTTTAACCATCGTTTTTTGTTCGTTGTATAGACCTAAATAATACGTCCCTGCAGCGAGCTTTTTACTCATCTCAATGGTTTGTTTTACTTTGCCATCTTTCGCGGTTAATTGGAAAGAACTAACCAGTTGTCCGGACACATTGAAAAGTTTTGCTTCAATATTCGTCCCAACAATTCCCTCAATTTCAAGCTCGAAAACACCTTTGTTTGGATTCGGATATAGTTGAATTAGTGAGAATCCGAATTCCTCCAAACCACTGGTATTTACGGTAACTTCCGTACTGGAAATACATCCATTTGCATCTTTAATGTAAACAGTATATGTACCAATGGCTAATCCTGAGAACAGAGAACCTGAATAGAAATTGGTTCCATTCATACTATAGGAATAAGGTAAGTTCCCTCCAGTACCTGTTACGGTGATGGTACCATCGGAACCATTTGAAACGGTAGTTGCACATGTTAAACTTAATGGCGCTGGTTCCGTTATTGTCGTGGAGAATGTTTGTTGACATCCATTTGCGTCTTTTACAGTTACGGTATACGTTCCTGCTGAAAGTCCATTAAATGTATTGCCAGAAACAAACGTTGTTCCGTTGATGCTATAAGTCAACGGAGCTGATCCACCTGAAGCACTAACGAAGATTTGACCATTGTTCAATCCTGCACAAGAAATCATAGTTGGAACAGCGTTGATTCCAATGGCTGCAGGTTGAGTAATAGTCAAGGTGTTCGAGCCAATACACCCATTCGCATCTTGTGCATAAATGGTATACGTACCCGCACCCAAATTACTAAATGAATTCGATGATTGGTAATTTGTTCCATTGATGGAGTAACTATAGCTCGCCTGACCTCCTGTTGCACTTACAGAAATGGCAGCATTTGTATTGCCACTGCAAATAATTGTGGCTGTTTGATTCAAGTTAGCCGTAATGATCGCTGCTGGTGGAATGTTGAAAGAACCAAATCCAGAACATCCACCATTTTCCGTGATGGTGTAGGTGTATGATCCTGGCGCAAGGTTTGCGAATACGGGAGAGGATTGACTTGGACCATTATTCAATGAGTAGGAATAAGGTGTTGCGCCTCCTGTCGCTGTTAACGTGATTTGTCCATTATTGGACGTACACGTTGGAAAGAAATTAATCGCCATACTTGCCGTGATGGAGGAACCTCCCGTAACATTTATACTGATGGACTTCGAATCGTTACACGTATTGTCGTCTGGTGAAATGCCATTAACAGTCGTTGTGGAAAAATTGATGGTGTTTGCCCCACTAACTAATCCGTTTACCGTTACAAAAATGGTATCTGTTGTCCCAACTCCGTTTAACTGTGATGATGTGTAGTTTACCGCAGAAATCGCTCCACTTCCAACTTGCCAAGTTATGACACCTGATGTAATGCTTGTTGTCCCAGTTTGTTCAATGATAACCCCAATTTGAGATGAAGTTCCACATGCGGTACCCGTACCTGGTACAAATGCATTAGCAATGGAAGCGTCCAATACATCTGGATTCATTCGGATGGCACTAACGTTTGTTTTTGTTTGTGAATTGTGATAAACTCCCGTAAAGTAGAATGTTTTTCCGTCGAAGTCATCAATGGACATGTGGTGGTAATCACCCCAACGTGTATCGCCTGTTTTGGAGGATGTTCCGGCAATAATCGTGGTTTCCGGCATGGTCATTTGTCCAAGTGGATCACATGGTTTTCTACCCGTCATTTTGATGGATGGAAAATCACCTGCTGTGTTGCTAGAAGTGGAATAGGCTACGATGATGTTTCCATATTTATCGATGTTAATCGCTGGCATCCATCTACTCGTTCCTGTTCCAGGAGCATACGTCCCTTCTTGGTGATTTACCCAAGTTGGTGTTGTTACATTGGAAGCGCGTCGTAATTCTACCCAACGAACTCCTGCACGATCTGCACCGTCTACATCCGTTGCCAAAGCAGCCAATATTGTTTGGTGATCGTCAAAAACGCGCATCGGTGCTTTGTACATCACTGTTTCTCTCAATGGATCCAAGGTGTTTGTCGTCCCTGGTTGTTTGATACAAGCAAAACTAGTTAATCCACATAATTTGGAATCAATTTCGCCAATCACAACGTCTTGAATTTTTGCCACACTTGCCGTGTTTGCTGTCCAGTTGATGGTCATTTCCCATAATTCGATCCAGTCGTTTGTTCCACTGTCTGGTGAACCATTGGAGTGTGACTCATCATCACGGTGACGAATAAACAAAGGTTTCATTCCAGCAGGAGCAGCGTTATCACCTTCTAAGTCTACAGGTGTAATGGACTGAAAACCGAATCCGTTTAAGGTATATCCAATCGTTGTTTTAATGAATGGAGAGGTTGCTCCAGTTAGCATCGTACTTAATTTCATGGCATAAACCGTTGGAGGTCCACCCTGATTGGTACTTGCAACAAATGCATCCGATGATTCACAAAAGCCATATTTTGGATAATCAGGGAAAGAAGTACACGTGAATGAATACGTGTAATATGCACCTTGTGGGTTACTCGTTTGTGAAACGTGAATCAATAATTTGTTTCCTGAACTTGAAAATTCTGTTAAAAACCAACGTCTTGCAGGTTTGTAGTATAAAACGATTGGATCACCAAGTCCGGCAGAACCTCCCAACGATTGCATCGTTAATGAGCTCACAATTGTCGCACCAGTGTTTTTGTTGAAAATTCGGTACACAGCACCACCGCCTGAATTCGTTGATTCAATGACTACGTTACTATCAGCGTCAACCGTTGGGTCTGGTGGAGACATGTTTGTCCCGAGTCCTTGAAATGCCCACAAAACAGATGCGGAAGCTATCTTTTCCGTTGCTGCATGTTGTTGCCAAACCCAGTCTGGATTGTGCGTGTTGCTTTGGTCAACATCAATTAATTCCCTTCCTTTAAAGTTTGGTTTAATGATGGCTTCATGTGGTGCAACTTGACTCGCTGTTGCAGGAACTAAGTGAGAAATGGTTGGAGTAAAATTACCGAGGAATTCAGAATCCTGTGCATAGCTCAGGAAATTCAACAAGGTAAATAGTCCAAGTTGGAGTAGTCTTTTGTGCATAGTTTATAGTTTTGAGCATTAAATTTAAGACATTCTTTTCAATTAGCTATCTTCGTACAACAAAATACTTTTTCCATGAAAATTCTCTTGTCACCGGCCAAAAATTTAACGGATCAATCTACTTTGATGCATGGTGGATCGGTTCCTGTTTTTGAAAAAGAGGCATACCAATTGGTAAAAGACCTGAAGAAAATAAAAAAGGATGGTTTGCAGGAATTAATGGATATTTCGGTGGATTTAGCCGCGCAAAATGTCCTCCGATTCAAGCAGTGGAAAAAAGCCTCGCTTCAACCCGAAAATGCTTTTTCTGCAGTGGAGGTATTTGACGGAGAGGTTTACCGTGCATTGAGTGTACATACCTTAGATCCTACTAAATTTGACAGCCTCAATCAACAACTACGCATCCTTTCTGGGTTATACGGAATCTTGAAGCCCTTCGATTTAATTTATCCTTACCGTTTGGAGATGGGAACCAAATTTTCTCCGAAAGAGGATCAAAAGAATTTATATGATTTTTGGGGGAAAAAGTCACTAAAACATTAAAAAAGGAATTGGAGAAAGACGAGGTCATTATCAATTTGGCTTCCACGGAGTATTTTAAGGTCATTCGTCAAAACCTGCTAAAAAATAGAATCGTCACACCCATTTTCAAGGAATTTAAAAACGGTCAGTTCACCACGGTGATGATGTATGCCAAACATGCTCGCGGGGCAATGACACGTTATTTAATAGAAAATGAATTGTCTGATATCGAAGAATTGAAATTATACGATGTAGATGGATACCAGTACAATGAGTTGCAGTCCACAAAGGACGAGTGGGTGTTTATTCGCTAAACGAAAAATCTGGATTTCGATCGAGGATGTCCCACGTGTGATCCGCAAGCAATTTGACTGTGGCAATAAAGGTCAATTCTTGACCTGATTTCCCCCACTGTGTAGGTCCAACCAAGGATAAGGAGAATTTCCCATTACTTCGCTGATACAAGTGATACGTATGATTAATGAATGGTTCAAATCGCATTTCAGCTTGGTAAATGAAATGGGAAATTTCTTTTCGTTCATTCAACTTTTTCGCTTGAGTGGCCAACAACTGCATTTGTTCGTATAATTGCGAAAGCTGCATGTCGGTTTGATGTTCCATAGCACTCACCGCACGACCCTTTATTTTTCCTTGGTCCTCCGGTTTGATGATGGCTGATCCGGCGTGATGTGCGTATTCTAACGAATGTGGATTCTCCGTGATCTTATCGGGATCAATGGGATTAATAAATGATTTTTTTCCTTCAGTTTGACTCACGAAAATATTTTTGACAGTTGCTTACCGACAGATGCACCAATGGCTACACCCATTCCTCCCATACGAACACCAAAAGCTATGTTTTTGTTCGTTTTTTGGATGATTGGTTTTTTTTCACTCCCAACAGCCATGATTCCAGACCATGAATAATCAATTTCAAAAGCAGTACTTGGTAGAATCAGTTCCTTGAGCTGCTGTTTTAATTTTTCTTGGATCAACTGTGTCGTTTCAAATTCCGTGCTCGTTTCCCCGGAAAAATCTAGGTTTCTTCCACCGCCGAATAATATTCGATTTCCGACGTTTCGGAAATAGTAATAACCAGATTCCATGTGAAATGTTCCGTTAACTGCTAGGTTTAAAATGGGTTTTGTCACAAGAACCTGTGCGCGTGCTGGCTGAATATCGCTTAGGTATTCCTTCGCAAAGGCATTCGTGCAGACAAATAGTTTTTCAGTTTGAAGAATTCCCATAGAACTGTGTATTTCGACCACGGAATCTTGTGATTCGAAAGAAAGAACCTCAACACCAAATAAAAAATGAATCCCTTCGTTGGTGCAGGAGCGATGCAGTTCTTCGATTAATTTTCCCGTGTGTATGGCACCCTCAAGGCGGTTAAAATAGGACGTTTTTACACCTCGAAATCCGGATTCAGTCATTTTAGTTGAATCCTCACCGTAAACCATTTTCTCCCCTGTAATGTCGAATAATTTTTCATTTAAATAGGCGAGAAAATCCGGTTTCAAAGCTTCTTCGTCCTCGCGGATGATGTCCCAAGAACCACACGCTTCGTACTGAATTTTGGTTGGGTCAACGAGTGAAAACAATTCGCGTAATCCTTCTAATCGCATAGAAACGGTCTCCCAAACGGTGTTTTCATCCATCTTGCTCAAATCGTCACTCAATTCCGTTGGACTCCCAAAACAGGTAAAACCAGCATTTTTTGTGCTTGCTCCCGTAGGTAAGTATCCTCGTTCGAGAATAACGATTTTTGCCTTTGGATGTGCTTTCCTCAGGTGCAGCGCAGTGCTCATTCCAACGATTCCGGCACCGATGATGGTAAAATCAATTCCATCGGTGTAAGTAGATCGTTCCCAGAAACTTAAATTGGAAAAAGGAAGCATTTTTTTAACTCGTTAATTTTTAGCAAATTTGTCTTTGAAACAAAAGTAGGATTTTACGTTGATTCTATGCTTTGTTTTCTAAGTTACAGCTATGAATAGACTCGTTATTTTTCTTTTGTTTTTAGGTTTTCAATCAATGGTGATTGGACAAACTCCCGTCCTTGTTGCCCTAGAAGGAACGGTGCAAGATTTCGTAACTGGACAAAAACTTTTTGGAGCAACGGTTAACGTCATTCAAAATGGCGTTTCTGTTTCCCGAGTTGTTTCGGATAACAAAGGAAATTACTATGTTTCAGCAAGGGTGAATCCTGCTCAAATCATGGCTATTGTAGTGGCAAATCCGGGATACATGACGAAGAAACTGTCTTTTGATTTGAAGACGATCGTTCCCAAAGCAAATGCCGCAAACGGCGTGAGATTAATTGATAACCTGCCGTTGCAATTGTATGTTATTCGTCCAAATGTTGACTTGAGTTTCACGAAAGAAACCTACGCTGAAAAATTTGCTTGGGATCAATCCATATACAAAGCCATTCCGGATGCACAAGTGAAAGCGGACATGGATAAAAAAGTAAAAGACTTGTACAAAATTGCAAAGGATAAGGATCGTACCGTGTATTGTGTCGCTGCAGCGGATTTAGCTGTTAGCCGAAAAGAATACGAAAAGGCAGTGATTTATTATGATTCGGCATTGATTGTGGCACCAGCAGATCCGGGTATTACTCAAAAGAAAAAATCGGTGGAAACGATTATCGAAATCAACCAGAACGAAGCCAAACGTAAAAAGGAATTTGACAAGTTGAAAGCCGAAGGAGATGTCGCGTTCACGGCAAGTAATTGGACCCTTGCAGAACAAAAATACAAGTTGGCTGATCAGCAAATCCCAAAGGACCCATATATTGTAGCGCGATTGGCGAAAATCACGGAAAATGTAATTACGGATAAAAAGAACGTAGAGAACAAAGCGCTTTACGATAAAACCATGACCGCGGCCAATACGCTTTTTACAGCAAAAAAATACGATGAAGCCATTGCGAAATACAACGAAGCAATGAAATTAAATTCCAATCAAAAGGACATCGTATTGCGAGAGATTTCAAAGATTCAAGCAATCAAAGATGATAATGCGAATGAATTAGAGGTCAAGAAACAGTTAAAGTCGGCGAATGATTTGTATGTTCAAAAGAAATATGATCAATCGATTGACATGTACAAAAAAGTGGAATTGAGCATTGCCAAATTCAAAAAGCAAACACTGATCGATCAATATTCCAAAGAATTGCAAAATGGAATGAAAAAAGTGACTGATTGGAAAAATTCGCAGGATCAGATTTACAAAGATCAACTTGCTAAAGCCAATGAGAACTTTTTGAAAGGACCTCAATTCTACGGAATGGCGAAAAACATCTTGAATTCAGATCCAATGAAAAGTCGTCAAAATGAACCTTCTGTGATTGAATTGAAGGATAAAATCACCAAAATGGAAGCTTATTATACTCAACGTAAATTGGCTTATCAAACCGTTAAATCGAAAGTCAATCCTCAAGGATTGAAGGAATTGAAAGCAGTTCAAGTACTTGCCAATTTAAATGTTCGTTTATTGCCGTCTTCTGAATTACCTCAATTACAAAAAAGTATTGATTCCCTAACAACGATTTCTACTCCAGCTGCAGTTAAGACGACTCCAAGTGTGAAGGAGGATGTCATTGTTGGGACAAAGTTAAAAGCTCCAGGAGAACGTACTACTGGGACACCAGAACAAGCATTTAACGACTTGAATAAATCATCTCAGCAAAAAGCTGAGCGTCCACAGGAACAATTGCAAGAAATTAAAAACGTTTTCGATTATCAAAATCATTTCAATAATACGATGAGCGCTGTTCAACAAGAATCTACGGATCAAAACATGGAAGCGTTTAAATCTGAACAAACCGTAATCGAACGTAAAAATCAACTGGCTTCGGACCAAAGACAAGGTGATTTGCAGAACGAACTTCAAAAAAATGAAGTAGCGGTCACCACACGAAATAAAACGCAAGAAGAAAAACAAAATCAAAACGCGGAAAACATCAGTACGTGGAAGGACGCAAAAGATGTTTCGAATGCCAATCAACAAAAAGCATCGGACAACTTGCAGGAATCTGAACTATCACGATCTAATCGCTTGTCAAACGAGGAGTCGGTTCGTGCGGAAAAACTGAAAAACCAAGAACAAAAGGATTTGTCTGCTCAAGAAAAAATGAAAACAAATTATGAGGTTTCTGTTTCTAAAAGAGAGGTTGAGAATGCAATAAACCAAGATCAACAATACGAGCAAATTGAAAAAATCGCTTCTTCAAAATTGACACTTACGAATGCACCGAACAACCTACAGGACGAAGATGGAGTGTTGTTTCCAAAAAATGCGATGACGGAAAGAACGTATACGGTGAAAAACAACCAAGGATTCGTGACCAAAGTAATTGTTCGCCGCGTAGTTGTAGATAAAAATGGCTACGGTGTTGTCTTTGAACAAACGACGACGGAGGATGGGATTAATTCCTTCACGCGCAACGATCAAGTCATTACGGATTACATTTGGTTCAACGAATCAACTGGCGCGAACGTCATCGAAAAGTAAATTCATAGTACGTTGTCAGTAACTATTCAGATTCCTTTCTGAACTCATTTCGCTTTCTTGTATTTTCGTTAAAAATCAAGAAATGAGAGTACATTTTATTGCCATTGGAGGAAGTGCCATGCACAATTTAGCCATCGCCTTGAATCGAAAAGGAATTCAGGTGAGTGGTTCGGATGATGAAATCTTTGAACCGTCTAGAACACGCTTGGAAAAAGAAGGGATTTTACCCGCCGAAATTGGATGGGACGCCAATCGCATTCACTCGGACTTAGACGCTGTTATTTTGGGGATGCACGCCCGCGAGGACAATCCTGAATTGCTGCGAGCGAAAGAACTTCAAATACCAATTTACTCTTATCCGGAATACTTGTATGAACAAAGCAAGGACAAAGTACGTGTGGTCATTGGAGGAAGTCACGGAAAGACAACGATTACCTCCATGCTGTTGCATGCCATCAATAAACTTGGATTAAATGTCGACTACATGGTCGGAGCACAATTAGAAGGATACGACTGCATGGTCAAATTGACCAATGATTCCAAATATATGATTTTGGAAGGCGATGAGTACTT
>JBEDCT010000035.1:0-9865 GCA_041176665.1 Bacteroidota bacterium
CACGCACGATTCGTTACCAAAGTTGCATTCCACCAGTAGTGAATGTAACAACTGATCCGAGTTCTGGAAGCACTACGAATTCAACGAATCTCAATTATACAGCAACGGTGACGAACTATGCACCAAGTACTGTTATTCAGTTGATGTTGAATGGAAATATCCTTGCAAATTACAGCAATTTAAATGGCACAATCAGTACGAATTTAACGCTTACACCTGGAGGCAACGAAGTAATTTTAACAGCTATTAGCTCGTGTGGTTCCGATTCGAAATCTTATCTGATCACCTTTGATGACGGAAGTCCAAACGGCGGATCAGGCAATTCTGATGGAATGATGCAGCAGAATCAGCCGACGCAAAATAAGACGAATGGACAACAATCTGGACAAACGCCGATTATTCCAGCAAAACCAGCTCCAACTCCCGTAAAACCAACGGTTACTCCAACGCCTTCAAAACCTGTTGTAACACCTCCAGCGCCAGCACCAGTAAAACCTGTTGCCACGCCGCCACCTCCCCCACCAGCAAAACCAACTCCAGCGCCAGTAAAACCTGCTGCCACACCACCACCGGCAAAACCAACTGCAACTCCGCCACCACCGCCAGCGCCAGCGAAACCAACTCCTGCGCCAGTAAAACCAACAACGACTCCTGCGAAACCCACAGCAAGTCCAACAACTCCTTCTTCAACAAAAGAAACACCTACAACAGGTGGCGGAAATAAACCTTCAACCGGACAACAGAGTCCACAAAATGAAACAAATCCAACCAAACCGAAAGGTGAAACAACACAAAAAGGAGGAGGCAAATAAGCCTCCTTTTTTATTCGAAATAGTAGTAATTTTCATCATTTCTTGCTATATTCGCAGTCTTAAAATTTAGTGAAATGGCAATTATCGGGAAAATACGTTCGAAATCGGGATTACTTGTTGGAGTTATAGGACTTGCATTAGCAACATTTATCTTATCAGATTACCAACAAATGTTGGGAATAAATGAAGGTCAATATGGGATTGGGACTGTTTACGGGGAAAAAGTTGACCCGAAAGAGTATACAGTTGCAAGCACCAAATTTCAGGAGCAAGGAAGAAACCAAGCGATGCAGAACAACAAAGAGTTCACAGATGCTGACATGGAATCTGCAAATGACAATAGCTGGAACTATTTAGTGGATTCAACCATTCTAAGTAAAGAGTACGAAGCGTTGGGGATTTCAGTTTCAGAACGTGAGTTAAACGCGTATTTATTGGCAACGGATGGATTCAATATTATTCAGGACTTAAATCAATTTTTTGTTGATTCACTAACAGGTGCTGTTTCTCCTCAATCGATGGTGGAAGGAAGAAAAAAACTTCAGTCAACTCTAACGAAGTTAAAAACGAGCAAAGAAGCACAAGCTGTTCAACAATGGAATGGAACAAAACAATATTACACGGATACAAGAAAACGTGAGAAATACTTTGGCATTCTTGATCAAGCGGCTTACGTGACAAACCTAGAAGCGGAAGATAAATATTACTCAGCGAAAGAGACAAAATCTATTTCGTTTGTTTTCCGTCCTTACACAGACATCGCAGATGCAAATATTAAAGTTTCGGAAAGCGAATTACAAGCGTACTATGATGAGCACAAAGCGGATAAAAAATATGCGATTCGTTCTTCTTCTCGCGAGGTAAAAGTATTTGATGTAGTTGTAGCTCCATCAAAAGCGGATACGAATAAAATGAATTCAACGCTAAATCAATTGAAAGCTGGATTCATTACTTCTACTAATGACTCATTGTACGTGTTGCGAAATAGTGACGTGAAAGTTTATTTCAACAACAAACGTTCAACTGCAGTTCCAGAAGGAAATCCAAAATCAAATCAATACCAAACGTATCCTATTTCTTACGATACCATCTTCAAATTAGCTGCTATTGGTCAAGTGGTAGGTCCATATGCCATGAAAGAAAACATGGTGATTTCTAAAGTGATTGGTTTTACACCGTCACGTTTGAAAGCACGTCACATCTTGTTGTCAACTGGTGGCTCGAAAGACGCAAAAGTAATTGACGCAAAACGCAAAACTGCAGATAGCTTGTTGAAAGTGATTAACAAGGATAACTTTGTTGCACTATCAGATAAATTCTCAGATGATACACAATCCAAAAAAGCAGGTGGAGTTATTGATAATTTCCTTGAAGGTGATATGGTTGCAGAATTCGGATCTTATTGTGCAACAGCTCCATTGAATAAGTTTGGAGTGGTAAAAACAGAATTTGGTTTTCACATTGTGGAGGTAATGGAAAGAGATGCTTCCAAACTTCCAGTATTGGCATCAATCTCAAAACAGTTTAAATCTTCTGAAGAGACCATCAGCAACAAAGAGAGTGAAATCAATGATATCCTTTATAAACTGGATAGAAAAATTGGTAAAACGACAGATCTATTGAAAAAGGTAAGTTTATTTGACACCATTGTACGTCAAGCAAACTATGCTGCACGTTCAATTATGTTAGAGGACAAAGCTCCAAAAACTTACGGATTTACAACGTCAATGGCTTCTGACAAAATTCTTGAGTTAGCGTACAGCGATGGAGTTGAAGTTGGTTCATTGACTACTTACCCTATTAAGGATAAAGACAAATACATCATCGGAATGGTCAGTTCTATTAAAGAAGAAGGTGAACCAACGTTTGAAAACGTGAAAGCCGAAATGGAAAGAGAGCTCATTATCGAGAAAAAAGCGAAACGATTAATGAACCAAATGTCAAAAGGAAACTCATTGAAATCTGTAGCTAAAAAATGTAATCTAATCGTTCAATCTGCTGAGATTACCTTTGCTAATCCGCAAATTGCAAACGTTGGATACGAGCCAGAAATCATTGGTATGCTATTCTCTTCTGTCATGAAAGATGGCAAACGTACCTTGCCTTTAAAAGGAAAAAGTGGTGTGTACATGGTTCAAATCATGAAAACAACGAAAGCGCCAGCAAGTACTTCATTTAAAGTGGAACGTGATGAAATGACGAAAACCTTGAAAGGTTCATTCCAAGGTCAAGTTATCGGTGCATTAAGAAAAACAGCTGAAGTAGTTGACAACCGTAAACTAAATGAATTAAGATTACGTCTGTAATTACCCTTAATTGATTTTTTGATGCTCAAATCGGAAATCAGATCCTTTTATAAACAAAAAAGATCAGGACTTAGTCCAAACGATATAGAAAGAATCTCATCACAAGTCCAAGCACTTGTGAGGGATTCTTTTTCATTTAAGGACAAATACGTTAACCTCTTTTTACCTATTGAACGTCAAAAGGAATTCAATACATTTGGTTTACTGGAAGACATCATCCATCAAGGAGGAAACCCCGTCGTAGCTACATCCAATTTTTCAGATCTCAGTATGCGCTTGTACCTTTATGAGGGTGAAAGCCAATTGACATTGAACAGCTTTGGTATTCCAGAACCTACTACTGGGAAGGAAATCCAAGCAGCGTTGTTAGACTTCGTCTTTGTGCCATTATTGGGTCTTAACGACAAAGGATTGCGGGTTGGCTACGGTAAAGGATTCTATGATCGCTTACTCGCTCGCTGTAAGCCTGAATGTGTCTTTATAGGACTTCACTTGTTCGACGAATTTATGACGATAGACGACATTGATCCGAACGATATCGCCGTTCACATGTGCATTACTCCGAAAGGAATCTATGATTTTAGATAGAACAGGAAAGCATTCATTGGGAATGGTAACAATCCCAAGCTAAATAGACGCAAACCTCTTATCCATATACTTGTGGATAGAAATGCTTGTCCATCTCTTTTCAATAACTACCGTTATTTTTGTTTTGAAGAAGAAGAAGGGATGATAACTCCATCTGCCAGAAAATTCATTTCAATTTTAGGAGCGACAATCTTATCAATTTCCGATTGAGGTGCATTCCCATCTTCTAGAAAATGTTTCTGAAGTTCCACAGAAATCGTATCGTAATAAGCTGTTCCATGAAAGTAAGCAACGTTGCCAGTTTCCGTTTTTGGTGGAATTCCGAAATGATCTTTGAAGCGAATACGAAGCAGATCGTTATCTGACTTTCTCACATTCACCCAACATCCTGCGCTCTGACAAACATTCACGATTGGAGCATAAAAGGTAAAGGTATCTTGCTGCGGATTTTGGTTGAATTGCTTCACCATGTCATCCATTGAAATAGCTTGAGCACTATCTACCTTTGTTGGACCGTATTGTTTAAATGCCTCCTTTTCGGAGCCACAACTTTGTAGAATGAATCCAATGCTTACTAGGCACGCGAAATAAGTTCTCATTTTTCCAGGAAATTTTGATAGAAATCTTGTAATTGGTATGATTTTCCGTCAACCACTACAATTTGAATTTGGTTAGCAGATAAAAAACGTAGGATTACACGACGTGATTCAGGTGTATTGGTAACCATCTGAAACGTTGCTACGTGATTTTTTGAATTAAAGTCAACAAAGAAAAACGGTTCGTAATACTTTGCAAAACTCGCTACATCTTCTGGAGTCAATTGATTCGGCAAGGTCACCTCGATTTTCCCTGAAGCAACACCTGATTTCAAGTTTTTAGAAGAGGGACAACTAGCCGTGTTGGCTGTTTGACCAAAAGAAATTGAACCCGTCAAAAAGAAAAGGATTCCAAAAAGTACATGTTTCATAGCGAGATGGTTTAATATCGTATGTGCTAATCTACAAAATATTTTGCAATTTTGAATCCAATGGCAAATTTATTAGCATACTTTGAACTCGGACGCATGGAAGGTGGTTGCGATGAAGCTGGACGTGGTTGTTTAAGTGGTCCCGTAGTGGCCGCTGCCGTTATTCTAGACCCCACTAAACCCATTGCGGCACTCAACGACTCAAAACAAATTAACGAGAAAAATAGACTGCTGCTCCGTGATCAGATTATGAGTGAAGCCCTTGCCTACGCCATCGGAATCGTATCTCACGTAGAAATTGACGAAATCAATATCCTAAATGCAAGTTTTCTCGCTATGCATCGTGCGGTAGACCAATTGACCCATAAACCGGAATTTTTGCTCATCGATGGAAATCGCTTCAAAGCATATCCAAACATACCTCATGCCTGTATCATCAAAGGAGATGCGAAATACCAATCCATTGCGGCCGCATCGATTTTAGCCAAAACAAAAAGGGATGAAATCATGGAGGAATTACATGGTGATTTCCCCATTTACCAATGGAAAAAAAACAAGGGATATCCAACCATTGAACACCGTTCAGCCATCGAAAAATACGGACCTAGTCCGCATCACCGCATGACTTTTCGATTATTAGCCGATAAAACTCAACTTGATTTATTCGAGTAAACATTTCCTTGTTAATTTAAATCGCTACAGACATTCTACGAACGACGATTTCAAGGTATTTTTGAATAAATACGTGAAATGATGAAACGGTTGCTTCTTGCCATATTAGGCATGTTCTTGATTACTTGGATAAGTTTTGTGTCTTACGACTTACTACAAAAAGAAAACACCCATAATTTCAGAGCTTATTTTCAAGTTGCCGATGGATCAATTTGGGCAATCCATCAGCCCAATGAAGTGAACTGGGATGATCATGGAATTCAAACATTGTCGCTGAATCAAGCACTCTACTCTTCCTTGTCCATCCGTGTGAATGAACCCTGCTCCTATTTTTTTAGTTCAAAAAAAGTGCTGTTCTTATTGGAAAAAAGAAGCTCATGGTCAAAGAAGGAAATTCAAGAACTCTTTCAAAATGGCTTGTTTCCGTTTGAACTTGGAAAGTTAAACTCATTCGAATATGGAAAACTCCATGGGATTTTTAAAGGAAATCAATTATTAATTTACGAAGGTGAACTTGGTGAAGCGAATGAACAAACGTTCCGAGTAGATACAAAAGCAAGCCTCAGTCGCGTTCTTCTATCTGCGGAAAAAAATGGGGGACGTGTGAGCGACATATACCTCAAAAAGGGTAGAATTTATACCTATACAAAAATCTTGGTCGGATCAAATGCAATAAAAGAAATTGACGACCGCCGAATCTTTGCACATGTGATTCCTGCCAACATCGAAAGTTATTCTTTCTACGAACGTTCCTATTTAGCGAAGGTGGACCCTGTTTTTGCGCATTCGGTGTTTTCAAAACAAATGATTTCAAGTGGAGTTGTTTTCGTGTCGAAAGACGATCGCTGTGCAGCTATTTTTGACTATCAAGAGGACTACAGCCCCATCGATATTTTAAATGAACACCTCCAAATAGAAGGTTCAAATGAACTAAATGCCGAATATAAACATTTGCGTTTTGCAAAGATTATGGAGGAATTCAACGACAGCAGTTCCCAGAGGCCTTCGTTGCACATCGCATTGATAGATGGATTCGCAGTTGTTTCTACTTCCAAAGAATTCTTGGATTACGTCATTTCCGAAGCAGAACTTTCAAATACACTTTCTCAAGACGAAAAAAGAACAGCTTCCGTTTATGGCAACCTACCGAAAAAAGTAGCTTTTCGACAAGTATCCAAATCGAAGCAACAGTCCATCAGCGTTTATGGGAAAAAGTTGGTGGAAACGAGTTGCCGATTGATTGATGTCGTTGACCGAAAAGAAAACCAAAAAATCAAAGATTATTTTGTCATGAATCCTGGTGTACGCGTCATCAACTTTGCTGCTTTTCCAGAAAGAGGAAATGTCATTGCACTTACCGAAAATCACACCTTGGTTGGCTACATTAACGGATTAAAAAAATGGGAGAAACCATGTCCTCAAGAGGTGCTTTCCATGCAACTTATTGATATAGGTCAGGCTTATGTTTCAGTTCAATTCGCAACAGAAACCCAACTCTTCGATAAAACTGGACGTCTTGTTTTTCGCATGACCTCACAAAACGACATTACTCCAAGCGCCTATTTCGCTAAAAACAAAATGGAATTTGTCGTGGCGAATACCGATAAAAGTATACAGTTGCTGAACGATAAAGGGACAGTCATCAAACCTTTCCAAGTGAACGGAACCATTAAACAGATCGCCGTAACCACCCAAGCGAAA
Source organism: Bacteroidota bacterium (assembly GCA_041176665.1). Classification (GTDB taxonomy): domain Bacteria; phylum Bacteroidota; class Bacteroidia; order Flavobacteriales_D; family Crocinitomicaceae; genus UBA952. The sequence goes on from JBEDCT010000035.1 coordinate 7,047, forward strand.
AAGCCAATGCTCGGTGTGCTCACCTCAACAATGTACTACACGATTGACTTAGAGAAACGTAAAACGTTGGGCAAGTTGAACATCGATAGTACTTATTGCCTCATCAATACAGGAATAGATTTAATTCCAACTTCCATTCGAAATTCCAGCGTAATGATGATCAAAAATGGCAAACCAATACAATTTTCTACTAAAAGCAACGTTAAACTGCTCGGGTCTTATCTGTTGAACAAGGAATTAACCATTATCTTATCCCGCGGAAAAGAACTGTACGCATATCAAAACGGAAAAATTATTTGGGAAAAAACGATTTCCGCACAAGAAATTAGTGGATTAAGTATCCAAAAATCAAAAAATGGGACACCGATACTTTGTGTGCTTGATGCCCTTGAAAATGAATTATATATATTTGACCAACTCGGACGCGCTAGTGACCAAAATGAACGCCATGGTGAAATAAAAGTACAAGTGAGTCCTTTCGGGTCTAACGCCTATTCCATCACAACGTTCTTAGGTTCCTACCTCATCCAATATACCAAGCAATAAACTATGAAAAAACTACTCATCTGTCTCTCCCTTTTTGCTGTTCAAGCAAAATTTCACGCACAGAGTTACCTCGGACTTGGCTCTAGCAACTATGCTGGTGTCATTGGTAACCAAGTGAATCCTGCAAGTTTTGTCGATGGACGATACAAATTTGACATGCTCCTTTTTGGAACAAACTTGAATGTTTATCAAAACTTCGGGTATTTTGACGCAAATGCGATGCGTAACGCTCAAGGAGGAAAAGGATATGGGTGGTATAAATCATTTGGTGATTCAGCTATTTTTAATGCTTGGACGCAGCCAGACTCAAGTTTTATTGACCGTTTTGTCGTGCATAACTACGATGAAACAGATACCAAAACACTTGGTGCGAATATCAACTTCCAAGTGGACCTGTTAAATACAATGTTTCATATTAATGAAAAAACGGCGATTGGATTCAACATTCGAAATAGAACAATTGTCAACGTGGACAACATGGATCCAAAGTTGGCAGTTTTGGCTGAGGACGGATTAGAACACCCTAGTTTATGGGATGCTGTTTACAATGAGGAATTATTCAACATGAACTACATGACTTGGTCTGAAGTTGGATTCAACTATTCTCAAGTTTTAATCGATAACAAGGAACATTTCTTAAAAATTGGTGTCTCCCCGAAAGCATTGCTTGGACATGCAGCAGCCTACGTGCACACGGATGACTTCTCCTATAATTTAGTCAATGAAGATACTTCTCAATACTTGACGGGAACCTTTGATTACGGCTACTCGAACAACATCAATGGAATCCTGAACAGTGGAATGAGCGGACAAAATCCAGCGATTACAGACTTGATTGATCCTTCATCAAAACTAGGTTTTGGTTTGGATATTGGAGCCGTATACGAATGGCGTCCAAAATATGCCAAGTTCAAATACGACATGGACGGCGAAACCAATTTATGGCGCCGCGATGAAAATAAGTACAAACTACGTGCAGGATTATCCATTGTAGATATGGGAAGCATGAAATTCACAAAAGGTGGATTAAGCCGTAATTTCGCTGTGAACACATCGAATTTATTCAACCTACAAACCTTTAATACGGCGACGAGCCTAGAAGGATTTGACGGAATAATTGACAGTTTAATCCAACAATCTTCTACTGCAGGAAACAAAGAATGGGTTTCGTTGCAAGATCCATCTGAGACATTCAGAATGCGCACACCAACAGCGGTTAGTTTTCAATTCGATTACCAGATTTGGAAAGGATTTTACATCAATGCTACTTCCATGGTGAATGTAATCCCAAGAGGGAAGGACTCCAAAGTGAAAACGGCGAATCAGTTTTCCATTACACCAAGTTTTGATAGTCCATACATTGGTGTTTATATGCCGATTTCCATGAATCAATACAGTGGAATGAAATATGGCTTAGCAACGCGAATCGGACCAGTAATTTTAGGAATTACCGATATGAAAACGCTCTTGGCAAAAAATGACGTAAGTGGAATTGAACTTTATGCTGGTGCACGTTTTCCAATCCTTTATCACCGCGTAAACGACAGAGACAACGACAAAGTTTCGAATCGAAAAGATGAATGCAAGGATGTTCCTGGAACATGGGCATTCAAAGGTTGTCCAGATACGGACAACGATGGCATTCCAGATTCTGATGATGACTGTATTAACGAAGCAGGAACTAAAGAATTCAATGGCTGTCCAGATAAAGATGGTGATAAAATCATCGACAAAAAAGATGCCTGTCCAGATGTTGCTGGATTAAAAGAATTCAAAGGATGCCCAGATACAGACGGAGACAAAATCATCGATTCAGAGGATGCTTGTCCAACTGTTGCGGGATTACTCGCACTCAAAGGATGTCCGGATCGTGATGGTGACGGCGTACAAGATGCAGAAGATGCGTGTCCAGATAATGCTGGTCCAAAAGAAAACAAAGGGTGTCCAGACAAAGATGCTGATGGCGTCTATGACTTCATCGACGAATGTCCAGATGTCGCTGGCCCACAAGAAAATCGTGGTTGTCCATACAAAGACGGTGACAACGATGGAATCTTAGATAAAGACGATGATTGTCCGACCTTAGCTGGTCCGGCAGCCAATAAAGGTTGTCCGTATAAAGACAGCGACAAAGACGGACTACTAGACAAAGATGACGATTGTCCGAATACACCAGGACCTAAATCAAACAAAGGGTGTCCAGTGATTGAACAAGCCGTTATTGAAGTATTAAAAACAGCATTCGACAACTTAGAATTCGAAGTAGCGAAAGA
>JBEDCT010000036.1:0-3465 GCA_041176665.1 Bacteroidota bacterium
CAAATAACAAACTGAAACGAAGAAGAGTACTCATGTTTTATACAGCCACATTGTGTTCGCGCAAGGCATCATTCAACGACGTTTTTAAGTCAGTAGATGCTTTGCGTTGTCCAATGATTAAGGCACACGGAACTTGGTATGATCCAGCAGGGAATTCTTTGGTGTAGGTTCCGGGAATAACGACACTACGTTCTGGCACGAATCCACGATGTTCGATCGGCTCTGGACCTGAAACGTCAATGATTTTCGTGGATTTTGTCAATACGACATTCGCTCCAAGAACGGCTTGTTTCCCCACACGAACGCCTTCTACCACAATACAGCGAGATCCGATAAACGCATCGTCTTCGATGATGACAGGAGCAGCTTGTAACGGTTCGAGAACGCCTCCGATTCCAACGCCACCACTTAAATGGACATTTTTTCCAATCTGCGCACAACTTCCAACCGTTGCCCATGTGTCCACCATTGTTCCGGAATCTACATACGCACCAATGTTGATATACGATGGCATCATGATCACGCCTGGTGCAACGAACGCGCCATATCGTGCAATTGCGTGAGGTACAACTCGCACACCTAATTCTTTGTAATTGCGTTTTAAAGCCATTTTATCGTGAAACTCGAATGGACCCACTTCAATGGTTTCCATTTGACGAATCGGGAAATACATGACAACGGCTTTTTTCACCCATTCATTAACAATCCACTCGCCATTTTCACCCGGTTCAGAAACACGAAGACGTCCTTTGTCCAAATCTTCGATGACGGTTTCAATGGCTTGAATCGTTTCTTTCTCCTGTAGTAATGCACGGTTATCCCAAGCGGCTTCAATTAGTTGTCTCATGTTGTAAGTTTGTTGTTTTTGGAATGAAAAGTAGGATGATTAATCCGATAACGAAGAAAATGACTAATGCCAATATCGATGTTCGGATGTTCAAATATCCTTCAATAAGTCCGAAAGTTAAGGTACCAATTGCTAATCCGATTTTCTCTGCTAAATCGTAAAAACTAAAATAAGAAGTGAGGTCTTTTGTTTCGGGAAGTAATTTAGAATACGTTGATCTTGACAAGGATTGAATTCCGCCCATCACGAGTCCCACTACTGCCGCAGCAATGAAAAATTGCCAAGGTTCATAAACCAAGTAATACACCGCCAAACAAAGTGCAATCCAAACAAATATTGCGATGCCTATCGATTTTAAATTCCCGATTTTCTTTGATAATTGCGAAAGCAAATAAGCGCCTAAAATCCCGATAAACTGAATAATTAAAATAGAAATAATCAGGTCCTGCTGTTTGATGCCTCGTACTTCTTTATTGGCAAAAGCAACGGCCATGACCATAATAGTCTGAACCGCCATATTAAACATGAAGAACGAGAATAGATAACGTTTCAATGGAATGTTCAAGTTGATTTCTTTCCAAACCTTGTACACTTCGCGGTATCCTTTGACAATCATATTACCCTCCACTTTACTTGTGGCTGTCGATTTTGGAAGTCGAATAAATGAGTATGTTGCAAAGCTAATCCACCAAATACTTACCAAAGGAAAGGCAAAACGGATGGGAATTGCTTTGGTGAAAACGGTTAGTATTAAAATGATGATGAGTAATATAGAACTTCCCAGATAACCCATGGAGAATCCACGCGCACTAATTTTATCGTGGTCTTTCGGTTCTGCGATTTCTGGTAAATAGGAATTATAGTAAACCAAACTTGCCCAGAATCCAACGGAACCAAAGAACAGTGCTAGAATACTCCAATCGATATAAAATGGTCCACCTTCCACCGAACAGCGGTCCGCATGGAAAAAATACAGTAATCCACTAGAGATGGCGCCAAGGTAACAAAAGAACTGCATGAAGAGTTTTCGTTTTCCTCCTGCATCTGCGATTCCAGATAAAACGGGAGATAACAATGCCACAACGATGTAGGATAAACAAATCAAATAGGCGTAAAATTCGGTGTTTTTGAATTCCATTCCAAAGACAGAAACCGTATCAAAAATCGTTGCTTTCGTTACCGGGTCTTTAACACTTGTCTGCGTTTCGTACAAAATCGGGAAAATTGCTGAACTGATAATCAGTGGGTAAACAGAATTTGCCCAGTCATACATTACCCAGCCTCTAATGATTTTTTTATCTCCTTTTTCAATCATAAACGAATGTAAAAAATTATTCTAATCCTGCGATGTAATTGCTTAAATAGCTAAATCCATCCGTTAATTCACCTGTTGTCGTTGTTTGTGATCCTCTACTAATCACCTGATCTGGGTCATCCCCAAATAAATAGGGAAGCACCTGTTTCAAAAGTTCATTTCCGAAATCTTCCGATGCATCTTTGGGCAACTCACATGGTAAGTTGTCAATCGCCATCACCGCAATCGCTCCTTCTTGCATGAAGTCAACCTCTGATTGTGTTGTTGGATCATAGCCATAGATTCCGTTTCCAATTTTACTTGGACGAATGGTACAGGCGATCGGTCCAGCGATGTCACAAGAAATATCTCCCACAACTTTGATGCGGTTATCGGCATGTAGTAAATCTTCATTCGTTAAAATGAATGGGGATTTTGCACTCCAAAAATGACAAGGAATGTACATGTCAGATTTTTTCGAGTAGCGTCCAAATGTCGAACAGTAGGTTTCTGGAGTCGCATAGAAATCCTTTTTCACAAACGATGATCCATCTTGAGGGGCGAAATAATCTTCCGCTTCTAAATGCGTGTAAACCGGACCTTCAAATGAATTTTTCAGGTATTCTTCCGGACTCACTTCCGTAATTGGTAAAAGATCGATGATTTCTCTGGCGCCGTGTCCAACGCGACCAAATCCGGTTAATACTACTCGGAAATCAGCAGGAAGGTCAACCTTTTTTAGTTCTTGTTCGACTTCTTTGCGGTCTGCACATTCATTGGCTGGTTTTATCGAATAACGTCCAGATTTTAATCCATACGTTAAAAAGGCGTTGTAACATCCAACAATTCCGGCGTAGCGACCAAAGCCAATGATTCGTTTGTTGTATTTATCCTTTAACACTTCGTAATCAACTAATCGGATTTTTTTGTCCAATACGGCATTTAAAAGGGCGCGATTGTACGGTTGTTTTTTGAAGGTATGGGAAAAGAAGAAAAATGTTTTGTTTGGAATTAAGTCCTCGATTTGAACTTCTTTTACTCCAAAGATGTAATCGCAATCTTCTAAAGAATCCACCAAGTTTATTCCTTGTTCTGCATAATCCGCATCTTGATAGGTACGAATCGGACTGCGTTGAACAACTACTTCAACATTTGGATAAAGGACTTCAATCGCTTTACACTGTTTCGGTGTTAATGGAACGCGAAAATCTGGTGGTACTTTTCCTTCACGGATGACACCTAATTTGATGGATTTCATAAATTAAATTCCTTGTGGTAATAAATATTGGTCGAAGAACTCACGGACACATGCATCTCCACCTTT
>JBEDCT010000037.1:0-13990 GCA_041176665.1 Bacteroidota bacterium
AAATATCGACTGGGAAGCTCTGGCAATCGATGAAAACTACGTTTACATTGGCGACTTCGGCAACAACATGAATGAACGAAAAGACTTGTGTATTTACCGTGTCAAACGCAGCGACATTTCCGCATCGAACGAAATTACAGCGGAAAAAATGCATATTTCCTACAGTGAACAAAAGGAATTTCCTCCAACTGATCATGAAAGGTATTTCGATGCCGAAGCCATGACGTTTTTCGAAGGACAACTTTGGATTTTCACAAAGAACAGCACCAAACCTTTCGATGGAAAATCTTTCATCTATATGGTGCAATTTGAAGCGAATCAGACAAAAACACTTTCGAAAGTATCGGAGTTGAAAATGAATAAAACATCTTATTTTAAAGATGCTATAACAAGCGCCTGTACGGATGATCATTTCATCGTTCTCTCCACATACAATAGAATCATTAAACTGGATTTCCCAAAACAAGGATTAACTAAATCTCACCTGTACAAATATCCTCACATTCAACAAGTGGAAGCATGTGCATGCATTGGAGAACGCACCTATTTTATCTCAAACGAAAATAATAAATTCCTCGGTCCAGCAAAACTCAAACTAGTAAAACTACCATGATTCAACTCTCTCAATACGAAGCTGTAATTTTCGATATGGATGGCGTACTCATCGACTCTGAACCACTGTGGAAAATCGCCATGGAGGAAGTTTTTCATTCATTGGGTTCCAAATTGACCAAAGCGGATTTTCAAAAAACCGTTGGACTACGTATCGATGAAGTTGTGCATTTTTGGAATCACCATGAAAATTGGGGCGTGGATAATGAAAAAGATGTGGAAGAGGCAATCATTGTCAAAATGACTGAACTCATCTCTGCGAACGCCGCACCACTTTCTGGGGTTATGGACACACTCATGTTCTTGAAGAACTCCGGTTTAAAAATTGGACTAGGAACCTCTTCATCAAGTAGGCTCATTCAAGTCGTACTATCCGAATTACAGATCGAACACTTCTTCGACTTTACGCACTCCGCAGAAACAGAAGCTTTCGGCAAACCTCATCCAGCAGTTTACCTCACTGTTGCTCAACAATTATCTGTTTCCCCTAACAAATGTCTGGTGATTGAAGATTCCTTTAATGGAGTCATTGCCGGACTAGCCGCTAAAATGAAAGTCGTGTGTATTCCAGAAAAAACACATTTTCCGAATCCGCGTTTGTCCGTAGCTGATTTTCACTTCGACACGATGAATGCATTCTTATTGGAAATACAGAAATAGAACTGAGCTCCATTTGGAATGCTTTTGTATTTTTGTAAGTAATGGAAGATTCTTTTGATTACAGAGACGAGACAGCACAAAACGGTGAACAGGAAATTGATAAAGTCCTGCGTCCCAAAACACTCAGTGATTTTGCCGGACAACCAACCGTTGTGGAAAATCTTGAGGTGTTTGTCCGCGCTGCACAATTAAGAAACGAACCACTCGACCACGTACTACTTCACGGACCTCCCGGATTAGGAAAAACAACCTTGGCCAACATCATCGCGAATGAACTTGGCGTTGGATTCAAAGTTACCTCTGGACCAGTTCTCGATAAAGCAGGCGACTTGGCAGGACTTCTAACCAACCTTGGTGTTGGAGATGTTTTATTCATCGATGAAATCCACCGATTGAGTCCGGTCATAGAAGAATACTTGTATTCTGCCATGGAAGACTACGTAATAGACATCATGCTGGATTCTGGTGCAAACGCACGCAGTGTTCAGATTAACTTAAATCCGTTCACCTTAATCGGAGCAACAACGCGGTCAGGACTACTTACCTCTCCCCTCAGAGCGAGATTTGGTATCAATTCACGATTGGAATACTACGATTCGAAAACACTCACTTCCATCGTTGAACGTTCCGCTCATTTACTTCACATTGAAATAGATGAGTCTGCAGCTTATAAAATTTCCAGTAGAAGCCGCGGGACACCAAGAATTGCGAATGCCTTGCTGCGACGTGTGAGAGACTTTGCACAAATTAAGGGAAGTGGGAAAATTGATGAGGAAATCACCGAATTTGCGTTGAAAGCCTTAAATGTTGATGAAAATGGACTGGATGAAATGGATATTCGCATCCTGAAGGTCATCATTGATAAATTTAGTGGCGGACCTGTTGGACTCACAACCATTGCCACAGCAATTGGTGAAAATGCAGGAACCTTAGAAGAGGTATATGAACCATTCTTAATTCAAGAAGGATTCCTCATGAGAACGCCGAGAGGAAGAAAAGCAACGGAGAAAACCTATCGCCACCTCGGAAAAGACATTGGCTGGACACAAGGCGGGCTTTTCTAATCATTCCGGAAGTGGATTACAAGCAACTCATTACACACAAAGCTCACGAACTTGGATTTTTTCATGTAGGATTTTCTAAGGCAGACTTTTTAGATGAGGAAGCACCGCGACTAGAGACCTGGCTCAACAAAAATCATCACGGTGAAATGGCATACATGGCTAATCATTTTGATAAAAGATTGGACCCGCGATTATTGGTGGATGACGCCAAAACAGTGATTTCACTCCTGTTCAATTATTACACAGACCAACAACAAAGTGATCCCGAAGCTCCGAAAATTTCCAAATATGCTTACGGTGAGGATTATCATTATGTCATTAAGGATAAACTAAACGAACTCCTAGCGTTTATTCAAGAAGAAATAGGTGCGATTCACGGGCGTGGATTTGTAGACTCAGCGCCCGTAATGGACAAAGCATGGGCGAAGAAAGCTGGACTCGGATGGATTGGGAAAAACAGTAATTTAATTCATCCGAAAAAAGGAAGTTTTTTTTTCATTGCCGATTTAATCTTGGACTTAAAAATAGAAGCCGATGGTCCAATAAAAGATTATTGCGGGACCTGCACTCGGTGTATTGATGCTTGTCCAACAGATGCGATTATTGAGCCCTATGTCGTCAATGGATCGAAATGTATTTCCTATCTAACCATCGAATTAAAGGACGAGTTACTACCTAAGGAGTTTAAAGGCAAAATGGATAATTGGATGTTCGGCTGTGATATTTGCCAAGATGTTTGTCCATGGAACCGGTTTTCTATCCTCCACAATGAAGAACGATTTGAACCTCATCCAGATTTTCTGAACCTGAAAAAACAAGATTGGATGGATCTTCAAGAGGAAGGCTTTGAGATACTTTTTCAACGAAGTCCAATAAAACGCACAAAGTACAAGGGATTAAAAAGAAACATTACCTTCCTAAAAACCTAATAGTTTTCCCACTTTACTTGTTGAAAATTGTCGCTGGATTGGTATTTTCATCCGTGTAAGTTTTTAACTTTGCTCACTACCAGAAAAGTAGGCTCATACATTACCTTAACGATTGAACATGGAACAGAAAAAAGAAGTCATCATTATTGGAGCTGGATTAGTTGGTTCTCTTTGGGCAGTCTACTTATCGAAAGCTGGATATAACGTCACCATATACGAAAGACGCTCTGATATTCGAAAAGCAGATATTAGTGCAGGGAAATCCATCAATTTGGCACTTTCTGTTCGCGGCTGGACCGCACTCGATGCAGTTGGTGTTGGCGATGAAATTCGTAAAATTGGTATACCCATGTATGGACGAATGATGCATGACTTACAAGGTAATTTGACCTATCAGCCGTATGGTAAAGAAGGTCAAGCTATTTATTCGATTTCTAGAGGTCGCACGAATGCGGTGATGATGGACATGGCCGAAAAACGCGGAGATGCCACCATTCATTACAACCATGAATGTAAAAAGGTGGACCTGAAAGCTGGAATTGTTACGCTAACAAATACTTTGACCAACGAAGAATTTACCGTACAAGCAGACCTCGTGTTTGGTGTTGACGGAGCCTTTTCCGCAGTTCGATACAACTCATTTCAAAAAATTAACCGTTTTAATTACAGCCAGAATTTTGTGGCTGACGGATACCGTGAAATTTTATTGCCTGCAAATGAAGATGGATCCTATAAAATGGATAAAAACGCTTTGCATATATGGCCTAGAGGACGCTTTATGCTTATGGCAATGGCAAATGAAGACGGTTCGTTTACCTGTACCCTATTCATGCCGCACGAAGGTGGTGAAAATGCCTTTGACAAACTCACTTCGCGTGATGCAGTAAACAACTTCTTCATTACGACGTTCCCAGATTTCTATGAAATGATGCCAAACATTGCGGATGCTTGGGATGATCATCCATTATCGAACTTAGCAATTATTCGTTGTTACCCTTGGACTCATGGCAAAGTTGCCCTTATGGGCGATGCTGTTCATGCAACCGTTCCATTCTATGGACAAGGAATGAACGCAGGCTTCGAGGATTGTACCGTGATGAACCGACTCATGCACAAACATAACCATGATTGGGATGCCGTTTTCAATGAATATAGCATTGAACGCAAACCTGATGGTGACGCTTTACAAGATTTATCATTGGACAATTACTTCGTGATGCGCGATTATGTAGCGGATCCAGAATTTCTTTTGAGAAAAAAAATTGAGGCGAAATTTAGTGACTTACATCCAGACCGTTGGTTACCATTATATTCTCAAGTAACGTTTAGTAACATTCGCTACAGTGAAGCATATAAACAAGGGAAAGCTCAGAGTGACATTATGGATGAAGTGATGGCTCTACCGAATATAGAAGCGGAATGGGACTCTAAAATCGTTATGGATATCTTATTGGAAAAGAGCGCGGACTTTAAATTCTGAGTATGAAAAAATTCATTTGCATCGTTGGACTTATCCTCGCATCGCAGGCATTTTCACAAGGTGGATTTGTGAAGTCAGAGAAAAAAGGAAATGATTACATGGTGGTTAGTAACCATGGGATTCAATTTTCCATTGGTCCAACGTATTCTTTTCACACAAAACCAATACAAGGTGAATTAACAGCCTCGAATGGGGCTCGCGGTAATTACAGCATTACACCAAAAAGTCAGTTGGGAATCTACGCAGAATTTGGAATGGTGCATTTTCCAAAATGGAAAGGAACGCCCATCAAAGCATTGAAGAAAAGCCGCATCATTGATTACTTCGACTGGGGCTTCGGTTATAGCCTAATCCGCGGAAAGGAAGAAACTGAAATCACCTACAAAAATGCGTTTGGAGATGTCATTAGCAAACAAAACGAATATGGAGAGCTAAAAAACGGATATGTTTATGGTCGCTACAGTGCACACTCTCTGGTTTACTTCGGTAAGAAAAAAATCGTGAAAGTCAGAAAGCACTTTATTGATAATAGCATCGGTTTTCAATTTTCTTACTGTGCTTCCCCAGGTACATCAGAATATTCGAATAACAATTTTTACCCGAATTTCTCGCCACGTAACTATGAAGGATTAAACGATGAAAAACTAGCAGCTCAATTCGTCTATAGTCTAGGAGTCGGTATTCGTTTAAACAAAGCGTGGATGTTCGTTCCAAGTGTGACTCTTCCCATTGTTACCGTAAACAACTGGGATGGTTTCAATGCCTACTTCGATTGGTATTCATCAGGATATTGGCCGATTCAAGCGCAAGTGATATTCATAAAGCTGTTCGAAAAACCAAATAAATGTGGTGTGTACAGTACTCCTGAAGACAAAGAAATGCAGAAGCAGTACGAAATGCAATAAGCAATTTCTAAGACTTCCAGTCCTTTACGATTGTTTTTGGTAATTTCTTTCTAAATCGTTTCATCACTGAGTCGCGATCTGAAACATTGCCACATTTCAATAAGCTTCGACCAATCAATTGATTATTTAAATCGAAAAAGGCAAACTCAAAAGTAACAGAAGTAGCCTCATCCCTATAAATGTGGTAAATACTTGTCATGTCTAGTATTTCTTTCAAAGTCGTTTTCGCTTCAGAAGATTTGAAATTGCGATCATACCCACGAACGGTTAAGACCACATACGCGTCAACGCCTTTTGATTTTAATACGTTCAGTGTAGAATCATTTAACAAATTCCCAAGAGCTTCACCTTGTTTTAGTAAATTAAAGGATGGTAGTGCTTTGTATCCATTCTGCTGAAGGATTTCAACCAAATTCAATTCCATGGCATAACGATCCTCGGATTTGTCAAATTGGCCAATGACCAAAGCGTTCTTAAATTTGATCTGTTGACCGAAAACAGAAAGGGTAGACAATAAAAATAAGGTAAGTAGTGCTTTCATAATAATGGCATTAAAAAACTTCACGAGCAATTTTTTGAACAGATGTTGAATTCGACATCGTGTAATAATGAATACATGGAACACCATGCGCTTTCAATTCCTTCGATTGTTGAATTCCCCATTCAATTCCAACCTGCTCAACGGATTTATTGTCCTTGCATTTTATCAATTCATTGGACAATTCAACTGGATAGTCTATGTGGAAAAATTTCGGTAAAAATGAAATATGGGTCAAGTTTTTTACCGGTTTCACGCCGGGAATAATCGGCACAGTAATTCCTGCTGCACGACAAGCATCAACAAAACGAAAATACTTCGAGTTGTCAAAAAACATCTGAGTCACAATATAGGATGCTCCTGCATCTACTTTGCGTTTCACATTCAATAAATCCGTTTCCAAATTCATTGCCTCGAAATGTTTTTCCGGATATCCGGCAGCTCCAATGCAAAAGTTCGTGGGTTCTAACTGAACATCGTCCATCATGTAGTTCCCCTTATTCATATCGCTAACCTGATGAATTAAGTCCACCGCAAACTCATGTCCTTCTTTGTGTGGACGAAAAGTACTTTCTGTTTTAATGGAATCACCGCGTAAGGCCAAAACATTGTCAATTCCTAAAAATTGCAAATCAATTAACGCATTTTCCGTTTCTTCTTTACTGAATCCCCCACAAATCAAATGTGGAATGGCATCTACATCGTATTTATTCATTATCGCCGCACAGATTCCTACTGTACCCGGACGTTTGCGAATGGCAATCTTTTCTAATAATCCGTTCTCGCGTTCCTTGTAAATAAACTCCTCACGGTGATACGTAACGTTCACAAATTTCGGTTTGAATTCCATTAAGGGATCAATCCCCTCGTAAATTGAATGGATACTCTTTCCTTTCAACGGTGGAAGTATCTCAAATGAGAAAAGTGTGTCTGTTGCGTTTTCTATGTGGTCAGTTACTTTCATAATTCTTTTTGCGTGTGTAAAGATACGGCTTTCGGGTAGAAACGGACTAATGCACGCGTGTTTCTTCGATTGCCTGGAGGATTAAATCTGCCGCCAAATTCAATTCCTCCTTTGTAATGTTCAACGGAGGCGACAGCCTAAAACTATACGGATGTGATAAAAACCAGAAAGCGATGAGTCCCTTCTCCAAACAACGCGAAACAACCCGCTCAACGCGTTCTGCACTCACCATATCAAAAGCAAACATCATTCCTACTCTTCTGATTTCAACCAATTCCGGATGTTGACTAAAACGATCTTCAAATTGCTGTGCTTTTTCTTCGAGCTCCATCCAATTTATTTCTGTCTTTAACACATGAACAGCCGCAGATGCCGCTGCACAAATAACTGGATGTCCACCAAATGTGGTAATGTGTCCAAGCATGGGTGAATGTGTAAATTCCATTAAGTTCTTTTGGGATGAAACCAACGCTCCAATCGGCATTCCACCTCCCAATGCTTTTCCTAGTGTCAAAATATCCGGAACAATATCGAAGTGCTCGAAGGCAAACATCTTTCCTGTTCGACCCATTCCGCATTGAATTTCATCTAAAATCAACAGTGCTCCTACCTCATCACATCTTTGACGCAATGCTTGCATAAACGTTACACTCGGACGACGTACACCAGCATCACCCTGAACGGTTTCTAGAATAACTCCCGCCGTTTTTTCAGTTATTCTCTCTAATTCTGAGAGTTGATTGTGTTTTAAAAATTGGACATCAGGCAATAAGGGACGAAATGCTTGTTTTTTTATTTCATTACCTGAAACGCTCATCGCACCGTGCGTACTTCCATGGTAGGACCCTCGAAAAGAAACCAATTCCGTTCGTCCTGTTACTCTTTTTGCCAATTTTAACGCCGCTTCAATGGCTTCGGTTCCTGAATTCACGACATAAACGCCATCCAACGTGGATGGCAATACTTCCAATAATTCTTTGACCAATAATTGTTGTGGATCTTGAATAAACTCGCCATAAACCATCACATGCAAATACTTGTCAATCTGATTCTTTAAAGCGGAAACGACTTTCGGATGACGGTGTCCAATATTGTTTACCGCCACACCGGAAATCATGTCCATGTAAGCCTTTCCTTGCTTATCGTAAATGTAAATTCCTTCCGCTCGCTCCACCTCTACCAAAAATGGGAAAGGTGTTGTTTGTCCAAGGTGGGAGAGGAAAAAATCGTGTTCTGACATGATTTATTTTTGAAGAATTTCTAGAATCGGTGTGCCGGTCATCGCTCCAGTGCGTTGCAAATTCATCAGGTGAATCAAGGTTGGTGCAATGTCCACAATTTGAATTGATCGATAACAGTTCTGGGAAGGAATGTTCGCTCCGTACCAAAGTAATGGAACATGCGTGTCATAGTTAAAAGCCGAACCATGCGATGTGCCTAAATGTGCTTTTGGTTCGTCGATTGATTTGGCTAAATATCCCGGTTGCAACACAAATATTACTTCGCCACTTCGTTCGATGTCAAATCCTTTTTGAATCATTTGTCCCCATTCATCTACGGTTTCAGCTCCAGATAAAAGAGAGGAGCGTGTAATAGCCAGCTTGACTTCTGGCCATTCTCTGATTTGTTCGGCGATATAGTCTGCCACAACTTGTTTCGTTAAGTTCAATGAATCCAAACGAACTTGGTTTATATAAATGTTTTGATTCTCCTCTGCTTCAATCAGGTCTGCTCCAAATTTTTTAATCAAGTCGTTTTTTAAAGCGGATAATCGTTCTTTCAAGAAAAGATAACCACCAGGCATTTTTCGGTCGACAAGCATTTGAGGTACTGGGACAACCGCATGATCTGCAGTTAAAAAAACCACAAACCCATCTTTTCCATAGTTCGATTCTAAGTGGGACATTAATTTCTCTAATTGACGGTCCAAACGGGCATACATGTCTTCCATTTCTAAAGAATAGGGTCCAAAAGCATGTCCTGCAATATCTGGAGTTGAATAAGAAATACACAACATATCTGTTTTGTTGTCCAAGCCTAATTGTTCTCTCGAAATCGCCTCGATGGCTAAATCCGTTAATAATTCATTAGCAAATGGGGAAATCGTAAACAATTGATACGCATTTTTAGAAACCGTGGACATTTCTTTGAAATCATAGGGAAACGTAGCTGATTTTTTGCCACTCAAAACCACTTCATATGGACTTTCATCCACGGATTTGTAATTGGTTTTTGGATACAATAAATCCCAATTTTTCAAATACTTATCCGCATTTTTAGTGGCATTAAATTGCTGTAGCCATTTCGGTAATTCCGATTTAAAGTACGTACTCGTAATAAACGTGCCACTTGCATAATCGTACCAATACGAACCATCACTTAAATGTCCACCAGGTAAAATCGAACTGCGGTCCTTAATGGAAATTGAAATGACTTTTGATTCAGGAGAAGCCAACTTTAACTGGTCCGTAACGGTATAAGTTCTCAAATTTCTGGGTGAGGTTTGTCCTTCTGAAGACGTGCTTCCCACCGTTTGAACAGTTTTATCCGTTACACAGTTCACAATCGTCTTTGTTTCGCGCTGATACCATTCGTTCCCAACGATTCCATGATTGGAAGGTGTTGTCCCAGTGTAAATAGACGCATGACCAGGTCCAGTATAGGTTGGAACATAGTTGTACAATGTATTACGGCAATTCAAACCTTTGTTTAGAAAGCGATTGAATCCACCCGAACAAAAATGTTGTTGATACCGGTACAAATAATCGTAACACATTTGGTCTACCACAATTCCAACAATGATTTTCGGCTGTTTTTGAGCGGACACTGGTCCACCAATAATACTAAAAAGGAGTAAAATCCTCAGTCCTAAGTTTTTCATGTTTCAAAATTAAGCAATGTACAAAGATTTATAAGCAACCTTTTGTAACTTTGGCTCGTCTAAACACAAAATTTTTGTTATGAAAAAAATCTTATTCTTAAGCTTTATCCTATCAAGTTTACTCGCATTTGAGGCGAAATCACAAATTATCGTGAACGTTACGAATGTAAGTGCACCAGGACTTTGTGATGGAACAGCAATGGTGGATACCAATAACTTGGTGACATCCTCAAGTTTAACATGGATGCAGGGAAATACAGTCATCCAAAGTGGTGGTTACATGATTACGAACTTGTGTGCAGGACAATATAGTTTGATTTTTGCAGGAGGTGGATTTACGTCTACAGCTCCATTTACAATTGGAACTAACGTTCCGAATCCATGTGCTGGTTTTACTGTCTTCTGTGGAAGTACGCCAACATCGGGAACAAATGTTTGTGACGGATCAGTAACGGTAACAGCAGTTGGCGGTACAGCTCCTTACACTTATCAATGGGCGAATTCTGGAGGAATGTTCACCACAAATACTTTATCTAATTTATGTGTTGGATCCTATTCGGTTATGGTAATCGATGCGAACGGTTGTTCAGGGACATCAGGAGCGACGGTTGTTGTAGATTCAACTGTTTCAAATCCATGTGCTGGATTTTATGTGAATTGCTCAAATATTGACGCAACGAGTTCAACAGCTTGCGATGGTTCAGCAACAATTAGTATTGTCGGCGGAACGAATCCTTACACTGTTCAGTGGTCAAACGGATCTACTTCTCTTAGTATTGGGAATTTGTGTGTTGGAAACTATTCTGTTGTCGTAGAAGACAACAATCAATGTACCTTTAATTGGTCTTGTACTATTGGGAACTCTTCCACAAACATTGATTCAGTAACGGTTATTGGTAACCTTGCAACAGGTTCAAATGTTGTTGGAACCATGAGTTCAGGTTGGATTTACAACTGTACGATTGACTTAGCGGCCTTAGATACTGCTTACATGGTTTCCGCATCTTTTGGAAATTCCATGTTTACACAAGATTCGCTATACACAACTTGGTATTTGGTTGATACGAATGGAAACTCCATGTACGTGAATTATACGTTTTCTGTTCCTTTTGGAACAACAGGATTGTATAATTTAATTTTACAGTTGTACTGTCCGATTAAATCTCAACCCGTATACTACAACGTTATTTCTGTTCTAAATTTGGAGCAAGCAAGTCTCTCAAACAATAACTTGTCCCAAATGAACGTTTATCCTAATCCAGTGCATAACGAATTGAACATCGGGAACATCACAACGGAGTGCGATTATACCTTAACCAATATGGATGGTAAAATAATACAAAGCGGTAAAGTTAGTCCATCAAATTCCACGATTGATCTTACAAATGCTGCAAATGGAACGTATATCGTTCAGTTGAAAAATACTCAAAATGCGTTTACCTACCGAGTAATTAAATAATCGGGTGAACTCTTATCAGAAAAAGGGCGAGAAGAAATTCTCGCCCTTTTTTGTTTCTACGTTTGAGCAAAAAAAAAGAGGGACTTTAAAATCCCCCTTCTTTATTCTATTTGATATTCTACTTAACCTTTACCTGATTTCACTGTAGGCACACTTGGTTTAACTGGACTTGATGGTACAGGAGTGTGTGGTGGTTTTGAAGGACTTGTTGGTGCTGAAGGACGAACTGGTTGAACAGGAACATTTACTGGCCTGTTTACCGGTACATTTGGACTACTATTAAATCCATTATTAGGTCTAGTTTCCATTTCACGTCCCGGTTTCTCCACAGAAGGGTTTACTTGCTCCCGATTCATTGTTGGATTTCTTTCTTGCATCGGTAGTGGAGCACTACCTCCAACCGGCGCTAAGTTTTCTTCAGGAAAAACAAGTTGATTGGTATGTAAAGCTGGACGATTAATCGTTCCCAATACCGTTTCTGTTGGATTTGGTTTAGAAGGCAATGGAACTTGATTTGGGGGAATGTTTAAATAACCTTGATCGAATATACAACCACCCATTTCATCCGCAGGAATTCCCATTGCTTGACATCTTGCACGCGCATCGTCACGTTGTGTTTGGTTCAAATCAGCAACGGTGAGATGTACCATTGGGAATCTTCGGTCCGTATAGTATTCGGTTGTTGTTCCAGGAGCATAATCAAATAAGGAAGTTTGACTTGTCACCCTCCAATCTTCTGCAAAATCCTTAGCTAGAAAGGAAAGGTACTCCTTCTCTGCAAACGCTGACGCCTGTTGCATGGATGAATTTCCAAAAGTGGAAAAAGCCATGTAATTTGGTCTAGGGCGATCTATGTTGCGTCCTTGAAAATCATCATCGGCAATTCCATTTGCGTTCCCCAACAATCCTTGGAAAGAAGAACGGTCACATTCAAAAACGTGCACGGTTGTATTCAAAAAACCAAATCCACCAGAAGAACGAACATCTAAAATCACCATCTCACCTGTCGGCCAAGCAATGGTGTAATTACGTCCTTCAAATCGAACGACTCCTCCATTTGGCAAGAAAAAAGTTCTTCCTTGAAGTTGAATCGGCATTCCATTTAAGCGCAAGTTACCATTCATTTGATCTGGTTTCGTACTTGCGTAATAACATACACGGTCTCCCGCAACGTTCATGGCAACAGCTGCATTCAAAGAAAAATTATCTGATTGAGCGCGCTGGCGCGTTTGAACTTCGAAGGAGCTTTTTTCTGATTTCGAAAGAACGAATTCCCCAACCGTTTGAAAAGAATAGGTTGCTTGATCAAAGGACTTCAAATGAGGATCGCCATAACTGCGTCCAATGATTTGACTACACATGGAGTGCGTTACAATTAAATCAATCGTTTCCCATTGACTGTTTGCGAAGGAACCATTTGGAGTCCTATTTTGCTGTACCATCGTTTCGATTTCTCTGCGCTCAGCAAGCGGAACCATTGTCAACATTTCATAAGGAGTGAAATCCTCTGGAAACGTTCGGTCTGGCACATTTTTGCGCTCAGAAAGGGCTATCATTGAAAGTGCCAACCAGTTACCACGAATTGGATCCCAACGTTCTAGCTTTTCCTTAACTGTTTTAAACTGATCTTCAAAAGTTTGCGCTTGTGCTGATTGAAATAAAAGCAAAGCAACAATAACGTATATTGTTTTCATAAACTATATTTTTTTGAATGCCTACAAAGATTGAACCAAAACTATCGATTGAATTTATAGCCAATCCCTTTAACCGTAGAAATACTTTGTTCACCTATTTTTTCTCGTAACTTTCGAATGTGAACATCAATAGTACGGTCACCAACAACGACTTCAGTACCCCAAACTTGTTCTAATATCACTTCGCGTTTAAAGACGAAATCTGGTCTAGAAGTCAACAGAGCAAGGAGTTCGAATTCTTTTCTTGGCAACTGAATTTCCATTCCATCTTTTTCAACCAGGTAGCGATCTCGGTTGATTTTAAGTTCATGTGAAATCACGTCTTTGGCTTCCGATTTTGTTTGGCGGCGCAATAAAGCGTGAATACGACTTAATAATACCTTGGGTTTAATCGGTTTTGAAATGTAATCGTCCCCACCCGCTTCTAGTCCGGCAATCTGACTGTAGTCCTCACTGCGAGCAGTTAAAAAACAAATAATAATGTCTTCATTTTCCGGATTATTCTTTAGCGCTTCACACACCTCAATTCCGTCCATTAAAGGCATCATGACATCTAATAAAATAAGATCTGGTTTTTCAACTTCAATGGCTTTCAAACATAGGCTACCATTTTCAAAGGTAGAAACACGGTGTCCGTCCTGAATCAAATTGTATCGCAACAATTCTCTGATATCCTCCTCGTCATCAACTACAAAAATATATGCCATATCGTTTATTTTATAGTTCAAAGATACACTTAAGCACAAAGCAAATTCCTATCAAAAGGAATAGATTTAAGTTTTTTAGGAAAAAATTAACATAAAC
>JBEDCT010000038.1:0-2848 GCA_041176665.1 Bacteroidota bacterium
GGTGAAAATGCACTTATTGACGGATTATTCGGAGGAAACGAATTTAGAACTGGAGATTGGCAAGGTTACTATGGTAAAGATATCGTAGCAACGGTAACTTTTAAGGATCCTATTGTCATTCATGAAATTGGAGCATCATGTATTCGAGACCAAAAATCATGGATTTTCTTACCGAAAGAAATTCGTTTTGAAGTTACGTATGACGGAGTGAACTATCAAGAAGCAAATGTTATTTCCATTCCAGCATCGAGTGCCACAGATAAAAATCCATACAATCAAAAATTCACTCAGACGCTCGAGTCAGATAAAACGCAAAAAGTAAAAGGAATCAGATATACAATCGTCAATCCGGGTACTTGTCCAGCATGGCATTTAGGTGCTGGAAATCCAACATGGTTGTTTATTGACGAATTGATTTTCAACTAGGACTTCAGGAATTTCAAGATTCCAGGAAGGTTGTTTTTCTTTAGAACGGAATATGATTTGTTCGTGGCACCAAATTTTCGGTAAAACTGTGCAATGGCTTCGTTATTCGAACCGACGAAGTCCAAGGTGTGATGCGTCGGTTGAATCACTGAAATCACTTCATCCAACAAAAAATACATGGCTCCATTTTTCTTTGCTGCTGAAGTTGCCGTTCCTTTTAAAAAGTAACAGGTTCCTTTGAAAGAAATAAAGGCTCCCGCTGCAATTATTTCGTCATTTTCCTTTAAGGCATAAATCGTAAGATGTCCGTGTTGATTTGTGGCATCTAACAAATCGGTCAATCGTTTCCATACCGCAGGAGTAAATCCTATCAGCTCCTCCCCTTTTTGCTGTTTGAAAAAAGAAACAAAATCGCTTGGAGAATTCAAGGGTTCCAAACGATAGGTTGCAGGGATTTTCTTGAGCAATCGTTTAGCATTGGATGAGTATGCCAATCGGAGCTCCTCCAAAGCAGGACTTAAATCCAACCGTTGAAATTGTCCAACATCAGAGGATAGAAATCCATTCCCTTCAGAGAAATTCAAGTGAATATAGCGTGCTGAAGATGATATGAATGGGATTATCTCTGCGAATGAATCATCGGAAGATGGGACGAAATTCAAGGATCGAATGAAAAAGGGTTGTAGGCGGTAAGAAAAGCCAAACTTGCTTGCCATAGGAATTGGTCCTAAGTAATGACCGGCATCATCGCATACCATTTCCCAGTTGGTGTGTAAAACATCCCATACCCAAGACAATGAAAAAAAATCTAATTGCGGACTCGAAGCAACCATTTGATCCCATTTTCGTTTGTCTATTTGTTGCGATGAAAGAAGTTTCAATTTTGAATTTTAAACGAAATTAACGGAATAAATTCAGTTTTGGACTCTTCCAAGGATAAAGAATATGGAACTTCCTCTTTTTTCCTTAACTTCGTTTCACAAATTTGGATTAATTACTATAAAACAATACACATGAAAGCAATTAACATTTTATTCTTTTCATTTTTCTTAGGATTAAGCGCAGTTGCTCAGCAGGCTCAAACACCAGAACAAACTGCTTTGGCATTAACCCAAAGTCAAACAACGATGTTAAAATTGACAGCTGAACAGCAAGAAGAAGTATATGAAGTTAATTTTGGTATCGCTCAAAAAAACCAGGGGATTCTAATGTCCAACTATCCTGAAGACCAAAAGAAAGCGATTATCAAATCAAACGAGCAAGCGAGAATGGCGATGTTGAAAAACATTTTAACTGCTGAACAATTTGCTAAATTGGAAAAAGCCGCAACAGAGCAACGCAACGATTAAGATTCTGTAGTAAAAAAAATAGTTAAAAAAATCCTCGGTTTCGAGGATTTTTTTTTTGCCCACCTTTTCTTCAATAACTTTAAAGATTTAATTCCTTGCACATTTTTACGGGTATTGAAATACATTTGATTTGACTAATTCTCTGAGTAAACAACACATTCTTGTATTTTGACATGCTCAAAGTACTATGATCAACTTTCATTCAATCTTTTCTCTACAAATATGTAGATTAGCATAGAAAGGCATAGTTATTGACAAGGGAATGGTTATTTCTTACAAACATCCAAAAGGCAACAAAAGCCTGAATGTTTACTTTTGTGACTATAGAACATACATATGAAAAAAATTATCACACCATTATTTCTTGCCGGACTATTATTCCAAGGATGTGCACAGTCAAGTGAATCAACTAAACAAGCGAAAGTAATTCAACCAAAAACTGAAATCAGTTTTGAATTAGCTGATTTTTTGAAGAACAATCCTGACTTGGATAAAGAAGTTGAGCGCGTTTTTAAACAAATGGATGACACAGCTATTGTGGCACAGTTGATTATGCCTGCTGTTGGACGATTAGGACAAACAAAAGCGACCATTGATAAACACATCAAAGACCGCGTTATTGGTGGCGTTTTGATGTTGAATGGCACAAAGGAAGAATTTAGCTCATGGATTAAAGACTTTGAGTCCAACAATGCGAAATTTGGCAATCTTCCATTCCTATATAGTGCGGATGCAGAACCAAGCTTAGTAAACCGCAAAATCATCGGTTCGACACCCGTGAAAAAAGCAAATGAATTAAAGAATGTCGACGAGGTGATCGCCTGTGCGAAAACCATTTCTGCGGATTTAAATGCACTTGGCATCAATTATAATTTTTCGCCCGTGGTCGATATGTCTCCAAACACGACTGTTGGATTTAGAAGTTTTGGTGCTGTTCCAGCGAATATCATTCCTTGGTCTGATGCCTTTATTCAAGAAACGCAACGCAACAACATCATTGCTACTGCGAAACATTTCCCAGGACACGGACTTGTAACCGGTGATACACATAAGGCTTTGCAAGTGATTGACGG
>JBEDCT010000039.1:0-5019 GCA_041176665.1 Bacteroidota bacterium
AATCTGAAAAAATGTTTTAGAAAAGATTAATTTTTAATCAAACGATAAAGAAAGACGCACCAGCTAAGGATGCTGATAGCTCCACCAATTGGAGTAATCGGACCGATTAATCCTGTAGAAAGGTGCAGTGTTTTAAAGGTAACCAATAGATAAATGGACCCGCAAAATAAAAGCATCCCGATAAACATGACTGTTAACAAACGTTTTAATGGAAACGAAAAGCGGTCCGCATTTAACGCAATCATAAAAATTCCCATCGATAGAAATCCTTGGTAACGTACCGCAACTTCAAAGGAATTAAATGAAGCTTCTTCTAACATTTCTTTGAGTGCATGCGCCCCCATTGCGCCTAAAACAATCGATACCATGATTGCTATTCCCGAGTAAAAAACGAATTGTTTTTGCATGTTGCGAAGTTCCGAAAAATTCTACTCATATCAAATATGTATCTTTGTGAAATGAATCAAGTGAAATACTTTTTTTTATGTGCCTTGGCCCTTGTTGCATTGACAAAATGCGACCTTGATTCCGGTGAGAAGAAAGATCACTTTGATTATTTTCAATTTCAAGTCCTTCATTTAGACAAGTACGACATTCAAGCCTCTATTATGATCCCAGATGCAACGGCTGGAATTGGTGCATCCTTCAAACCAGAAGTGAAGTATGATGAAGGCGGATATAAATGGAATATTTCCGTTGGGAGAAATTTCCAACTATTTATCGAAGATTATGGCGATAATTTATACCGGTTTGCAGAGTTCAAAAAAGACCTGCTCAAAGACCATAAAAAAACAAACTATTTTCAGTTTGAGATGTTGAAAGAGGAGAAAGATATCCTAGTATACAGTCGAAAAGAAAAATCAAATTTCGTAAAGGATAAAAAATTGAGCTACCACATCTACGCAGTGAAGAAAATCAATGGGATCTACTATGAAATTCAAAATCGAGAACTCGGCGACTCAAAAAAAGTTATTGATTTTATGTACCACTCAATCCAATCATTCCAACCTTAATTTCTTATGGAACTTACAAGAGAAAATGTCCTAAATACGCTTGGCAAAATTATGGAACCAGATCTGAAAAATGATTTGGTAAGCTTAAATCTTATCGAAGAATTAGATTTATCGGAAAACAAGATTTCCCTTACTGTTCAAATTTCGAATCCAGCGCTGCATGCAAGAAAACGCATGCAAGAAGCCATTGAATTCAACTTGAAACGAATTTTCGGAGAAGAGGTCTCCATCGCATGTGTGATCAAAGGAATGAGCACAGAAAGTAGAAGCGCCCGAAGAAAAATTCTTCCGGATGTGAAATATATCGTCGCTATTGCCTCAGGAAAAGGTGGGGTTGGGAAATCAACCATTACGGCAAATTTGGCTGGTGGACTCCAAAAGCAGGGTTACAAAGTGGGAATCGTGGATGCGGATATTCATGGTCCTTCTATGCCAACGATGTTTGACCTAGTGGGTGAGCGTCCACAAATGGTTGACGTTGACGGAAAAGGACTTATTCAACCTGTGGATGCAAACGGAATCGGAGTTTTATCTATTGGATTTTTTACGGATCAAGATAATGCAGTTGTTTGGCGTGGACCCATGGCTTCGAAAGCATTAACGCAATTGTTTACGGATGCTCATTGGGGAGAATTAGACTTTTTATTAGTAGATCTTCCCCCAGGTACCGGCGACATCCATTTATCCCTCGTTCAAACGGTTCCTTTAGATGGTGTGGTGATTGTCAGCACCCCTCAGGAAGTCGCTTTGGCGGATGCACGTCGTGGAATCAATATGTTTCAAATGGATACCTTAAAAGTTCCAGTAATCGGTATTGTCGAAAACATGGCTTGGTTTACTCCGGCTGAATTACCTGAAAATAAATATTACATCTTTGGTCGCGATGGAGCGAAGAATTTAGCTCAAGGAATGAACGTCCCTTTTTTAGGTAGCATTCCTTTGGTGCAAAGTGTTTGTGAAGCAGGTGATGCTGGAAGACCCGCTGTTTATCAGGAAAATACTCCCACTTCATTGGCCTTTGATGAATTAGTTCATACCTTTGTCGACGAGCTAACAAAACTGAAAGCGAAAACTCTTTAGAAGGTATTTATGAACGAGCAACTAAAAGCGACACTTTCAGAAAAAGTCAATGAAGCACTGAATCAACTTCGTCCATTTTTACATGCGGATGGAGGAGATATGGAACTTGTTGAGATTACAGATGATGCTATTGTACGCGTTAAATTAATTGGTTCTTGCTCAGATTGTTCGATGAGTCACATGACACTAAAAGGTGGATTGGAAGAAGCACTGAAACAAGCAGCTCCCGAATTAAAAGGTGTCGAAGCGGTTCAAATGGCTTAACATGAAAATCAAATTTTTGGTGCTTGGTAAAACGGCTTTCCCAGATGTAAAAGTCGGTGAAGATCGCTATTCTAATCGACTACAACATTATTGCTCTTTCGAGCGTGTGGAGATTCCAGACGTGAAAAATCCCAAAGCAATAAGTCAAGATCAATTAAAGAAAAAAGAAGGCGAGCTTATTCTTGCGAAGGTCATCCCAACAGATCACCTTATTCTCATGGATGAGAACGGCTTGCACCAAAGTTCGGTGGAGTTTGCTCAATGGCTGGACAAAAAACAAATGTCCGTCAACGGGAATCTTCTCTTCGTTATTGGTGGGGCTTATGGATTTAGTGAGGACGTTTATGAACGTGCGAATGCTAAATTATCCTTGTCTAAAATGACTTTTTCACATCAAATGGTCCGTATGATTTTCTTGGAACAACTGTACCGTGCTTATTCCATTTTAAAAGGGGAACCTTATCACCATTCCTAGCTCCATGGAAATTTACATCGAAAAAAAACTGCTCCATTTCAAGAAACCTAGCGGTACTAGTCGCGGGATACTTTACGATAAACCTTCATGGATTTTAAGTGTGCGACTTTCAAACGGACGCACTGCACTCGGTGAATGCAGCGTTATACCTGGACTTTCTCCGGATTTCATCGATGAACATTCGTATGAAAAGAAATTGAACGAGTTGAAAAAAGAACTTGAATCCGATTGGATTGAAGAGGAGTTTAAACGGATGAGCGTATTTACTTCGCTGAAATGGACGACATTGATACAGAAATGGGCCATGTATCCGTCCATGATATTCGGAATAGAAACACTCGCACGCGACATTTTCAACGGGGGAATTGGACTCATTTTTGAAAGTGGATTTACACGAAAAGAATATAGTATTCCCATCAATGGATTAATTTGGATGGGTGATGAGTCGTTTATGCTCGAACAAATGGAAGAGAAATTGGCGGATGGATTTTCCACCATCAAAATGAAAGTCGGCGCCATCGAATGGGAAAAAGAATATGCTTTATTGGAACAACTTCGCCTTCGTTATTCAAGTAAGGAATTAACCTTGCGCGTAGATGCCAACGGAGCGTTTACACCCGAATCCGCTCTTCCAATATTGAAGCAATTGAGTGAATTAGAAGTTCATTCGATTGAGCAACCCATTCAGGCCGGACAAGTAAGCGCCATGAGTGAATTGTGTAAGCATTCACCCATTGGTATCGCCTTAGATGAGGAGTTGATTGGAGTTCATGACAGCGAGGAGAAGGAAGCGCTGTTAAAAATGATCGCACCTCCGTTTATTGTGCTTAAACCAAGTTTGCATGGAGGAATGACCGGATGTTCAGAATGGATCCGTTTAGCAGAGGAAAACCAAATCGCATGGTGGATGACTTCGGCCCTAGAATCTTCTATTGGTTTAAACGCCATTGCTCAGTTTACGGCTACATTTAAAGATCTTCTTCCACAAGGATTAGGTACAGGTGGGCTTTATACAAACAATTTCGAATCCTCCCTTGTTGTATCAAAAGGACAATTAAGTATCAGCTGATGAAAGAAATGAATGAGTGGAATGAACTCACACCCGATGAAAAACGTGTAATTGTAAACAAAGGAACGGAGTATCCTTTTTCAGGAGAATACAATTCCTTTTACGAAAAGGGAACATTTGTTTGTCGACAATGTGAATCTCCTTTATACCGCAGTGAAACGAAGTTTAATTCCGGCTGTGGGTGGCCAAGTTTCGATGATCAAATCGCGAAGAATGTCACGCATGTGTTAGATGCTGACGGACGTCGAACGGAAATTATTTGTGCCAATTGCAAAGGACACCTAGGACATGTGTTTTTCGGAGAACGATTCACGGAGAAAGACACACGTCATTGCGTCAATTCGATTTCCATGAAATTTATCAAAGACTAACGCGATGGACAATTGGTGATTTCATCACATTGTTGATACACCATTTCATGCAAAATTAATTGAGCCGCCAAGGCCAATTGGGTGTAATTTTGAGAGTTGTTTCCAAATCCACCAGCTGTATTTTGCCACATATCTAGGATCAATTGTTGTGAGCCAGTTGTGGGTTGAATCTTATTCACTACAGCGGCCACATTCATCGATCCGGCATGATACACGTGTAGGACAAATAATCGAAACCACAAATCATTTTCATTATAACTTAACTGATGACGATCCAAAATACGTTTTGCTTCAGGAATACACACTTTACGTATCAAACTTGCTGATCCGTAAGCACAACGATCGAAATCTTTGCGTTCATCAATAGTACCGTTAACGGTTAATCCGGCAGCACGTGCTACATCGGGCATTAATTGAAAAGAACCGTAGGCACCGGAAATTGATTTTTTCATCTGTCCAGGACATTCGATTAATAAAATAGCCTGTGCATACCATGGATCAACGCCATAACGCTCAAATGCAGCTACGCCTTTCGACAGTTGTGGATACACTTCATTGAATTTGTAAAAATCATTTTTCCCAGAAGTCACGTAAATGCGTGTGCTAGGATCGAGTCTAAAGTTGGTGCGTAATTCAGCGCGTGTACTGTCTTTTTCTGCTTCCGTTTGACGATTCCAGTCTTTCAATGACATTTTTTTCAGTACTTGACGTGTGCTCGCGACATTCACTAAACAGGAATCTGGAGCC
>JBEDCT010000040.1:0-3133 GCA_041176665.1 Bacteroidota bacterium
ATATTAGTTTCGATTTTCACAAGAAATCAACTATTTTTGAATTATAAACCTTAATTAACTAAAACACATGAAAAAACTTTACATTTTATTCCTTCTTCCTTTCTTTGGATTGAATGCCCAAATCGAAGGTACATGGAAACTAGCGCCACAAGCGGGAGCTTTGGCTGTTGGACCTGATGCAGCTAACTTATTTTGGTGGTCAAACTCCGCTGGAGATGTTACGACAAGAGCTTGTTTGTTTGATGATTCAGTAAAATTTGCTCCAGGTGGAACAATGACACATTACATGGACGGAAACACTTGGTTAGAAGGATGGCAAGGTGCTGCTGAAGGATGTGGCGCGCCAGTTGCTCCACACACTGGTGGACAAGCAACTTATAACTTTGATGCAGCTGCAGGGGTTGTAACTGTGAATGGCCTTGGTGCTCACTTAGGATTAGCGAAAGTACACAACGCTGGAGAGTTATCTAGTCCAGCTAACGCGGTATCATCCATTACGTACAACGTTGCTTTCTCTAATGGTGGTAACACGATGACAGTTGGATTGAACTTTGGTCCTGGTTACTGGCAGTTTGTTTACCAAAAAACACAAATCGTTCAAGCGGCTACACCGTTAATCACGTTCCAAGTGAACATGAATAACTACACTGGAGCAGCGTTTACAAACGTTTATGTAAGTGGTACATTCAACAACTGGAGTGGTAACGCAAATCCAATGACAGATGCTAACGCGGACGGAATTTGGGAAGTAACTTTACCAGTCAACCAAGGGGCAATTGAATACAAATTCTCTTTAGACAACTGGGCTAACTCCGAGCAATTTGCTGGTGGCGAAACTTGTACGGTGACAAATGGTGGATTTACTAACCGTTCTTACACAGTAGTTGGTGACGCTAACTTAGGCGCAGTATGTTACGAAAGTTGTACAGTTTGTACAGCGAACGTAACATTCAAAGTGGACATGAATGACTACACTGGAGCAGCGTTTACAGGAGTATTCATTAACGGAACATTCAACGGATGGAACGGGACATCAAATCCAATGACGGATGCAAACCTTGACGGTGTTTGGGATGTTACATTACCATTGCCGAATGGAACAATTGAATACAAATTCACATTAGACGGATGGAATGCTTCTGAGCAATTCGTTGGTGGTGAAACATGTACAATCACAACAGGTGGATTCACTAACCGTGTTTACACAGTTGCTGGAGTTGCTGACTTAGGAATTGTATGTTACGAAAGCTGTGCTGCTTGTCTTGGTGGATTAGGAGAAAATACTTCTGCTACATTCACATTGATGCCGAATCCAGCTCAAACATCTTTCAACATCGTTTCTACTGAAACAATCACAGAAATTGAATTAGTTGACTTAAGCGGAAAATCAGTTCGCAAAGTAACTGGTACTTCTCAAGTAAATGTTGCTGACCTTGTTCAAGGAATGTACACAGTGATCGTTCGTTCTGAAAACGGAACTTCTACATCACGTGTGATCGTTGAATAATACACACAAAATTTTGAATGAAATGAAGAGGGGCTTGTCCCCTCTTTTTTTTGTCCAAAAATTAGTAAAACAAGTTATCTATACTTGTACTTTCCGTACTTTTGTCCCATGGATCACGACATCGAATTGAAATTTCAACAAGTTAAAAAAAGCCTAGAAAAAGACTTTGGACCAGGTTTAGACGTTCCTTCATTATTATTTCTAATTGGTGTAAATGAACTAGGCATTGGCTACAAAAATTTCAGCAAACAAGAAAAGACTGAATTAATGCATATTGCCATTTGCACCCTTCTCGAACCCTACGGATATTATGAATTTGAAGGACGAGATAAAGATCAATGGCCACATTTTAAACTGAACCAATTGATTCCTGCACTTGGACATCAAGAAGAACAACATTTGATGAAAGAGGCAATGATTGACTACTTCACTCAAAATGACTACTATACACCGGATGAATCAGAATGATCTTCCCCAAGAAAAGACCTTGTAAAAATGTTGTAGAAGAACAAGCTTAATTCGTAATTTTGCACCATGACTCAAGAGACTACTCAAGCTCCATCCACATTTAAAACATATTTGGTTTTCACCAAATTTAGATTGTCATTTTTGGTGATCTTATCTGCCCTTTCTGGGTATTTATTTGCGGGAGGGAAAGATGGGGTGGTGATATTCTATTTAATGCTTGGCGGAACACTTGTCACTGCAGCATCTAACGGGGCTAATCAAATCTGGGAACGTGATTTAGACAAATTCATGGATCGCACCAACCGCCGACCTTTACCAACTGGACGAATGTCCCTGCGTGAAGCCTACATTATTTGTGCCTTCTCACTTATTAGCGGAACGATTTTATTAGCCTTAATCAATTGGAAAAGTGCGATTCTCGGTGTTCTAGCTTTTATCAGTTACGTTTTCATTTACACTCCGCTTAAGCAAAAAACACCTTGGGCAGTTTTCGTTGGTGCTTTTCCAGGAGCTGTTCCCCCGTTATTAGGAGCGATTGCACATACCAACGCTTTTGGATTCGAACCGGGAGTTCTGTTCTTTGTTCAATTCACTTGGCAATTCCCTCATTTTTGGGCGATTGCATGGGTACTTTATGACGATTACAAGAAAGCTGGATTTTCCCTTTTGCCTTCAAGAACAGGGAGGTCCAAACATTCTGCCTTTCAAATCATGTTATATGCATTGGCACTCATTCCATTTAGTTTGGTTCCTTGGCTATTAGGATGGACAGGTATCTATTCCTTGATTATTGCGAGTATACTTGGAATCGGTTTCTTTCTTTATGCATACAAACTTTATCATAGTTTAGAAGTTTCAGATGCGCGTAAACTTATGTTCGCCTCGTTTGTTTATTTACCGATCATACAATTTGTTTACGTATTAGATCGAACCATATAATCGTCCATTCATTCCTTAAATTGAACCCGCCATGAGCAACGAAAACGAAGAAAAAATGACTGAAAAAAGAGACTTTACTAACGAAATTAGTCCGGAAGTAAAGGAGAAAATGAAAAAAAACCTAGTTTACGTAGGGATTTTCAGTGTGATTATGTTATTTGCTGGATTTACATCTGGGTACTACGTATCCATGGGAGATTCCTTTTGGTTGAAATACCC
>JBEDCT010000041.1:0-2840 GCA_041176665.1 Bacteroidota bacterium
TCGTGATGCTTTCGGACAATGGGACCCGAAAAATCAAGGTCCAGAAATCTGGCATTTGTTCAATGGTCGTTTAAATCAAGGAGAACAATTTCGCGTTTTCCCCATCAGTAATTGGACGGAGTTAGATGTTTGGGAATATATTCAGAAAGAGCAGATTTCTTTGCCAAGTTTGTATTTTACCCATCAGCGTGCATGTATCAGAAGGAAAGATAGTATTTTGGCCCAATCCACGTACCTGATTCCTCATCAGACGGATGTATTAGCGGACTTAAACATTCGGTTTCGAACGATTGGAGACATGACGATTAGTGGAGCAATGGAATCAAAGGCATCTACCGTGGCGGAAATTATCGCGGAATTAAAGCAAATGAATCAGTCAGAACGCGGCAGTCGAGCGGATGATTTTCGTTCGGAATCTTCCATGGAGGACCGTAAAAAAGAGGGTTATTTCTGATGGTGGGCACGAAAGACATATTGCGTTTCACCACTGCGGGAAGTGTGGATGATGGGAAAAGCACCTTAATTGGACGACTGCTCTACGATTGTCAACAAATTCCACAGGATCAAATAGAATTAGTTCAACGAATCTCGGAGCGCAAAGGATTGACAGAAATTGACTTGTCGCTCTTTACGGACGGACTCAAAGATGAGCGCGCGCAAGGAATTACCATCGATGTGGCGTACCGCTATTTTACGACGGAAAAACGGAAGTTTATCATCGCAGACACTCCCGGACACCTTCAGTATACACGAAACATGGTGACAGGTGCATCCACTGCGAATGCTGCAATCATATTGATTGATGCGCGAAAAGGCTTGGTGGAACAAACGCGTCGACAGAGTTTTATTGCTTCCTTGTTGCAAATTCAGCATTTAATTGTATGTGTGAATAAAATGGATTTAGTTGATTACCGAAAAGACGAATTTGATGCAATTGTATCTTCCTTTCAAGATTTCTCTGCGAAACTAGCCATTGTCGATGTTCAATTTATTCCGGTCTCCGCATTAAACGGCGACAATGTTGTACATCGCTCTGAAAACATGTCTTGGTATCAAGGAGCAACCCTACTGCATACGCTGGAACATGTATCCGTGGCGAATGAACTCAATCAAATTGATTTTCGATTTCCCGTTCAACATCCGATCCGTGTGGATCAAGGACTCGTTCAAGATTACCGAGCTTACGCAGGTAAAGTGGAAAGTGGCATCGTTCGTGTCGGTGATGAAGTACTGATATTGCCCAACCATCAACGATCGAGCATTAAAGCCATCATGGGAATGAATGGACCACAAGAGGAAGCATTTGCTCCACAGTCTATTTCCTTGGAATTAACCGATGAAGTCGATGTTTCGCGCGGAAATATGATCGTTAAACCGAATAATCAGCCAGAAGAACTCCGTCACATTTCAGCGATGATCTGTTGGATGAGTGATCAAGCCTATATTCCAGGACGTAAATACATCCTGCGTCATACAACGAACGAAGTGAAAGCGATGGTGAAAGCGATTTTGTATGTCTACGATATGGAGACCTTAAAGCGAGATGAAGAAAGGTCTGACTTGCGAACTAACGACATCGCGCGTGTGGACTTGCAGTTAGCTGGACCAATTTTTACGGATACCTATCGAAAAAACAAGGCTACAGGATCATTTATCCTCATTGACGAACAATCCAATCAAACATTAGCTGTGGGAATAATTTCCTAGCGCTTTTCTAGGTAGTTCTTGACGTAATCCGAGATTCCTTCTTCCAATGTGTAAAACGCATGTGGATAACCAATTGCGAGTAATTTGGACATGTTCGCTTCGGTGAAATATTGGTATTTGTCGCGGATGTCGATCGGAGTGTCAATAAAGGAAATAGATGGGTCAAGTCCAAGTGCTTGAAACGTTAAACTTGCCAAGTCTAAAAAGGTTCTTGCTTTCCCTGATCCAAGATTGTAAATGCCGGAATGTTCCTGGTTTTGCATCAAGAATTCACACACCTTCGCCACATCCTTTACATAAACGAAGTCGCGTAATTGCTCTCCATCCTTGTATTCCGGATTGTGAGAACGGAACAATTGCATGTGTCCTTTTTCTTTGATTTGACGATGCGTATGAAAAACCACACTCGCCATTCGTCCTTTGTGGTATTCTTTTGGACCGTAAACGTTAAAGAATTTTAGTCCTGCCCAAAATGGCGGTGTTGATGTTTGTTGAATCGCCCATTTGTCAAACTCGTTTTTTGAAATCCCGTATGGATTTAAAGGTTTCAAATTCGGAATGACCTCATTGTTGTCTTCGTAACCATATTCTCCGAGTCCATAAGTCGCTGCGCTACTCGCATAAACCAATGGAATTTGGTGTTCGGTACAGATGGTCCAAATAGACTTCGTGTAATTCAGGTTTAATTGATCCAAAATAGCTAGGTCTTTTTCGGTAGTATCTGTTCGCGCGCCTAAATGGAAAACAAATTCCACTTCGTTCGCATGTACTCCGAACCAATCAATAAATTCAGCTCGTTCTATTTTTGAACTAAAGTGGGTGTTTTTCCAATTGTCTTCTTTGTCGATTTTCGTGAAATCATCGACTAAAACTAGGTTTGATTGTCCGAGCGCATTCAGGTGATCCACCAAGTAACTCGCGATAAATCCGGCAGAACCAGTAACAACTATCATTGGATGTTTTTAGAATAAACCATTGATTTCAGCATCAATCGAATTAATGATTTTACCTAAATCTTCTTGATTGTCAGGGAAACGATTGTTATCGATGTCGATAATCAATACTTTTCCTTTATCGTAAGTAGAAATCCATGCTTCGTATCGCTCATTCAAACGTTTCAAATAATCCAAACG
>JBEDCT010000042.1:0-3775 GCA_041176665.1 Bacteroidota bacterium
GAATCGGGTTCAGTTGCTAGTGCAAGGATTTGCCAGTCCACTTGCAAAAACGGATTACAATGTTCACCTGACGAAGCGACGCATCCAATCTTTGAAGAATTATTTTGAAGAAGTGCAACAAGGTCGCTTTGGCGCATACATGATTGGCGAAAATCCGGCATTGGAATTCATCGAAGTTCCTATGGGAGAGTTCAAAGCAAATAAAGAAACGAGTGACGATTACTATGATCAGAAGAATTCTGTTTACTCCAAGGCAGCCTCGCAAGAACGCCGCATCGAAATCATTGAATTACGCATTATAGGACAATAAATGGAAGAAATCAAGCGGCAATCTAGGGTTCAATTCATCGATTTCGGAAGAAGTGTGGCGATTTGCATGATGTTACAGGGACATTTCATTTCCATGAGTTATGCCGATTATGACGTGTACATGGCGGAGATTTTCAAGCATGGACATTCAAGCAACCTCTTATTCAATTCATGGGGATTTATGCGGGGATTAACCGCTCCATTGTTCTTCACCATTTCAGGAACCGTGTTCAGTTACCTGTTGCATCTACAATTAAAAAATAGCGTGGACATCCGATTTTGGGAATTGAAACGCGTGAAAAAAGGAGTGAAACGCGGATTGATGTTGCTACTTATTGGTTATGCCCTTCAAATCAATTTTAAATACATAGGATACTATTTTCAAGGGCATGTCAACCCACATTTTTTCACGTTCCATGTCCTACAGTGTATTGGCGTTGGGATTTTAAGTTTGATTTCCCTCACCTACCTTGCCATCAAACTGAGAATTCCATTTCATTGGATGTACCTCACCATTGGACTTACCCTTTTCATCGGGACCTTTTTCGTTCGTTCAACGGAAGCTTTTCTTCCCCCACACTTCCCCGAATTTATTCAAAACATGATTCAAGGTCCAGAAACGGAATTTTCCATTTTCCCCTGGATGGGCTATGTCTTTTTCGGCGCATTTTTTGGATCGCTTATTGCGTTTTTTCAGTTGCAGGAAGATAAAAAACGACTGATGAAGTATACGCTTCTTTTATCACTAGGCGCTTTTGCTCTTGGTTGGTTGTTTACTTTTCTATCGTGGCTTACTCCTCAACATCAATTGTCCGCGCATCCACAAAACCTTTGGTATTTCGATCGCCTTGGATTCGTATTTCTTTTGTTTACCGCTTTCATTCCGGTGAGTGAATGGCGTATAGCTAAAAGTCCGGTATTTCTCGGGATGGGACAAAACACCTTCTTTGTGTATGTCGCACATGCCATTCTCCTCTATGGCGCATTGGTCGGATATAGTCTTCGTGACCTCATTCAATCGAAACTTTCAGGCTTTGCCTCCACCATTGGAGCCTTGTTGTTCCTTGTGTTTTTCGCGTATCTCGTAAAATATTTGCCTTTTATTAAGGCATTCTTTCGTAACTTGCGCACGAAATCTGAACTATGACTAAAGCTACTATTCCAGAATTAAATCAGCCGAAGCAGCGCTTATATTTCATTGATATCGCACGTTCAATCGCGATTTTATTAATGCTTGAGGGACATTTCGTTCATGATTCATTGGCACTTGATTTGCGCGATGAGTCCAACAACATTTATTACTATTGGAAATTTATCCGCGGATTTACTTCCCCTGTCTTTTTAACGGTAACCGGAATCGTTTTTACGTATTTACTCTTAGGGAACGATAAAACAGCATTTTGGAGCAACATGCGTGTCCGTAAGGGATTGAAACGCGTTGTCGAATTATTGTTTTGGGGCTATTTACTTCAATATTACGCGTTTCACGTCTTACAGTGTATTGGTGTTGGAATTTTAACCATCATCAGTTTATACGGAATCTCCCGATGGATTAAGGTAATTCCGTTGTGGCTGTATTATGCAACAGCAGGTGTTTTACTTTTTATCAGCTATTTGTACTTTGGATTGCTTCCGGAAGGACAATACTGGCCGGCAAAAGCACCGATGTTCATTCAAAACATTTTTCACGGTAAACATTCCTTATTTCCATTAACACCCCATATGGGTTATACGATGTTCGGTGCAATGATTGGTGTGATTTTATTTCAATTCAAAGAAAAGGTAAAATCACCAAAATTCATCGTAAGTGGATTCATGATTGGGTTTGTGCTTTATACCTTAAGTAAGAAGTTCTTATTGCTGCTAGGAGATATTTCGATTTTTGAACAGAGCAATCTGTACCGCATGGATTGGTTGTTTGAAAAACTTGGGATGGTGTTTATGGTGCTCAGCATTTTACTAGCACTGGAAACATATGTACTCAAGATTAAAAAGCCGAATCTGTTTTTAAAAATCGGACAAAACACCTTGAGCATTTACATCATTCACATGATTGTATTATACGGAAGTCTAACGGGAAGAGGTTTGACGCATTACTTTCATGAACGTTTGAATGAGTACCAAATTGTATCTTATACCTTGACGTTTGTCCTGACTTTCGTCGTATTTGTCTACTTTCTCGATCAAATACGTGCTGCACTAAGCGTTATTTTGATTCCTTTAAAAAAACTGACTAATCGACTCTTTTTTATATTCGATTAACTTAGAAAATCACCTTTTTCTTTATAACACGTTCACCACAAGCATCTTGAATAGTGATGGTTATCGTGTATGTTCCCGGTTTTGTATAAAAATGCTGTGTTTGAAATAAATTAGATGTTTTCCCATCTCCAAAATTCCATAGAATACTTTTCGCTTTTGGGAAATTAGCAGAACATTCCGCTTTGTATTTCCCGCCTTTATTTGTTGACTTCACATTGACTAAGTTTCGATTCAACAAATAGCGCGTCATGTTTTGATCCACAATCGTAAACGAAGTATTTTGAATATATTTTGCTTTTTCGGGACTTATTCCGTCCGTGAAGGAAGTATTAGGGTTTTGCTTGAAAATTGCAGCATAGAAGCTACAAGCGGCCAAATATGAGCCGAATTTAGATGGGTGCTGTAAGTCTTCTTGGTACAATGGAATAGATGAATTATTTTCTTTCACTGTTTCCCACACTTTTCCAACTGGAACAATCGGTAAATCAAACAACTTAGACAAATACAAATAGCCTTGGTGAATGTGGTCACTCATGATTTGATATGACACATTCACGGAATCCTCAGGGAATCCTTTGTCGTATCCCCATGTTTCATACAAAAGGATGGTAGCACATGGATTTTGGTGATAAATGCTATCTGTGATTCGTTTGACATAAGGAACAACCATCGTATCAATTCTTCCGATATCTGTGGACAATTCTCTGCTGAATCCTTGTAGAACAACATAGTCCCATTTTTCGCGGCGGATGTCTTGGTATAAATCCGTACGTTCACTGTGCATTTGAAAGGTATGACTTGACTTAGCACTCATGTGAACATCTACATTGATATTCTTCGAGTCAGCGATATCCTTAAAAATCTTCGGCATGTTGTTGTAATGCGTGTAGCTATTTCCAACAAACAATACGCGCATTGGTTGACACCAAGAAATGGCATTTAGAGTGAGTAAAAGAAAAAATAGGATAAGCTTTCCCATAGTAACTCATTAGAACATTTTCAACTCTTCTGCCAACGTTTTTAATTCCTCAGAACTTAAGGTCAATTTCTCGCGATTAAAGTTCATGTCGTCCATTTGATTCAATGGAATGAGGTGAATGTGTGCGTGAGGTACTTCGAGTCCGATAACAGCAACACCAATGCGTTTGCAAGCGATATTTTTCTTTAGTTGGATCGCTACTTCTTTTGCAAATAGGTGCAATCC
>JBEDCT010000043.1:0-2708 GCA_041176665.1 Bacteroidota bacterium
CCTACTCCTGCTCCAGTTGCTGCTAGTGCTCCAGTAGCAAACAATACAAACGGTCGTGTATTTGCTTCGCCTTTAGCGAAAAAAATGGCGAGCGAAAAAGGAATTGACATTCATTCAGTTGCTGGTACCGGTGAAAGTGGACGCATCGTGAAACGCGATGTAGATCACTACACACCATATACACCTGCGGAAAGAACATTTGTAGCAGCTCCAAGTGGCGTTGAATCTTACACAGATGAGCCAGTGAGCCAAATGCGTAAAACCATTGCGCGTCGCTTAGCGGAAAGCAAGTTTACAGCACCGCATTTCTACTTGACAATGGACATCAACATGGATCAAGCCATTGCGTCGAGAAAAGCATTAAACAGCATGGATGGCGTGAAAGTGTCATTCAACGATTTAGTCGTGAAAGCTGTTGCCATGGCATTGAAACAAAATCCTGGAGTAAACAGTTCTTGGATGGGAGACTTCATTCGTCGCAACCAACACGTGAACATCGGTGTGGCTGTTGCTGTGGAAGATGGATTACTTGTTCCGGTGATACGTTTTGCGGATACTAAAGGATTGGTACAAATCTCTTCAGAAGTACGTGAGTTCGCTCAAAAAGCAAAAGATAAAAAATTACAACCAAGTGATTGGGAAGGAAATACCTTTACTATTTCAAACCTTGGGATGTTCGGAATTGAATCCTTTACTGCGATTGTAAATCCACCGGACAGTTGTATTCTTGCGATTGGCGGAATCAAAGAAGTTCCAGTCGTGAAAAACGGACAAGTTGTTCCAGGAAATGTAATGAAAGTAACGCTTTCTTGTGACCACCGCGTCGTAGATGGTGCAACAGGTTCTGGCTTCCTTCAAACGTTTAAAACGTACATGGAGAATCCAGCAGCAATGTTGTTGTAAGTTTCCTTAAACGTCTTTACCAATCGAGTGCATGTCATTGTGGTTTTCCTCAATTTCATCCTTCACTCGTTGAATAGATTTGGTTAGAATGCGTATTTCTTGAGATGCGTACTTCGCTAGCCAAAACCAGCTATTATCCTCGTGATCGATTGCCAAGGACATGTGGTACAACAATTCAAACTTGTTGTTCAACAACCATTCCTGTGCTTTCAAATTCCCTTCTGCCGCATTAATCATCGCCATTAAATGGGCATAACCGTTCTCGATTAACCAGTTGCGCGCTTCATCCTTTAACAAAACAGCGAAAGTGGCCATGTACAATTCTGGATAACCATTGTCCCGCAACCAATGCTGCAAGTCCTCGTTTCCTTCAACGGCTTTTGTCCAAGCAATGATGACCAATGATGGATAATTAATGTCATTCAAAGGAGCTGCCGAAATTGGCACTGAAGATTTTACACTTTCCTTTTTTCCGGAACCGAATAACTTTCTTAACATACGTTTATCTTAGAAAAACCAAAGTGCTACAAAAATAGCCGTAATCACACAGATTAAGTCGACTAGCAACATCGTACCTAAAGCATAACGTGTGTTTCGAACATTGATCGATCCAAAGTACACAGCAATCACATAGAACGTCGTTTCCGCACTGCATTGGAAAATACTGCTCAATCTTCCCGCGAGGGAATCCGGACCGAAATTATTCATCGCATCCAACATGAATCCACGGGACCCACTAGAACTAAAGGGTCTTAGTAAAGCTACAGGCAAAGAATCGGTGATTTCTTTGGAGACGCCAATGAAATGAAAACCTGTGGCAATCCAATTACTGATGATTTCAAAGAGTCCACTGTTTCTGAACAAGGAAATCGCTGCTAACATTCCAAGAACGTAAGGGAAAATTGCTACACCGGTATTGATTCCACTTTTTGCACCAACGACAAAAGAATCGAAAACGGTCGTTTCTTTTTCCTTGAATTTCTTTTCGTGAATAAAAGCAAAGATCAAGGTCGTAACAATGATTCCAAGTAGTAAGACACTCGAAAAATTACTCGAGAAGAAATTCTTACCAATTAAATCCAAGCTATTCACGTACAGTAATAATCCGATGATCGCCGCAATGAT
The DNA here is from genome assembly GCA_041176665.1 of Bacteroidota bacterium. Lineage (GTDB taxonomy): Bacteria > Bacteroidota > Bacteroidia > Flavobacteriales_D > Crocinitomicaceae > UBA952. The sequence continues at coordinate 2,029 of JBEDCT010000043.1, forward strand.
CGAAGTCAATGCCAGCAATAAGGTTGCGCTTCTAAACTGAATGCGTTGACGAATTCCAACGATGAAAAAGGCTGCCAAGGTTCCAATTAAGGAAGTCACGATACACGGCAACATGACATCTGCCGGATTCGCCGCATTTGCCGCGGCACGGTAACCAATAATCGATGTGGGAATCAATGTGAGTCCTGCCGCGTGCAAACACAAAAACATAATTTGCGCATCGGATGCTCGGTCTTTATCCGGATTGATTTCCTGTAAACTCTGCATGGCTTTTAGTCCAAACGGAGTCGCAGCAGAATCGAGTCCTAAAAAATTCGCCGAAAAGTTTAAGGTCATGTAGGAAATGGACTCATGATTTTTTGGTACTGAAGGAAAAACCTTTACGAAAAATGGACTCAAGCGTCTTGCCAATCGTTCGGTCGCTCCAGAATCAATCAGCAACTGCATGATTCCACAGAAGAACGCCAAATAAGCCATCAGAGGTAAGATCAAGTCGAACAAACTCGCTTTGCAGGTTTCTAAAAGTCCATCCGCTTTTTGCGTTCCTTTAAACACTTGAACGGTTTGATTCTTCAGAACATAGGTCGTGTCCACATCATTTTCATTGACATTACAAACCAAGGTTCCTTCCGGTGCGGATGTTAACCTTTCTTGGAATCCTTTCGAACAATCTTTCAGGT
>JBEDCT010000044.1:0-5721 GCA_041176665.1 Bacteroidota bacterium
TTTTTGTCCATCAAAAAGAAAATGAAGTACAATGGCTGCTTCACTTCGGAAATTAAAAGTGATTTATTTTCACTGTTCAAGTTTTCCGAAACAAAGAAACTTTCTATGGTTTTCGTTCCAATGACACGTCCTTTCTCAACGATGGGATCTGGATCAAAGCGATGCCACGTATCCACCTTTGGATTGTAAAACCAATAAAAATAGCTTTCCTTCGAAACGATGATGTCCTTGTCCGCATTGTTTTCCGGTTCGACGGCAATTTTCCACTGGATGAGGTCCGCTTCCGGTAAAGATTGATTTACTGGAATTTGAAAGAGTGAATCGCTTAGTGAACATGCGCCATAGACACCATCGACTTTCAATAATTCAACTTGAATTTGAATGGGTTTTTTCAACAGCAGGACTTTTTCGTTGAGAACGGGAACTTCCTTTCCATCTTGAAAAAAATGAATGCGGTAATCTTGAGCGGAAAGTTCAAAAATCCCGGTTAAAAGCATGCAAACAAGTAGAACTGATTTCATGAGTCAAAATTAATAGTCCGCTCGAATAATGATGGATTTATTTTCATTCAAATAGATGGAGCAGGCTTCAAAAGAAGGTGCGCTTAACAAGGGACGCAAATTATTCGAAAACGCAAATCGTTCCGTTGGAATCCCAAAGAAATTCTTGTCACATTGGTCGTTGTTGTTCTCATCCAAATAGATGCAAACTGCATATTTCCCTTTTGGCAGGTTGTGAAACGTCACCGTTTCCTCAGACGCATCTACTTTCACCCGAATCATTCGGTATGTCCCTCCAATTTTCGTGAACTTTTCTGCATCTCGAAAGAGTCCATACTCAACCATGCCTTTTTTTACCTCAATTCCAGAAACTTTTACGGTGAGGTTGTAGGTGGATGCTTGGGCGAGAAAGTGAAAAGAGATGAATATACTGATACAGGTGGAAAGCAGTGTTTTCATGAACGTGTGTTTTTCAAAGAGAATGAAAGTACGAAGATTTGTTTGGTTAGAAAAAATAGACAAAAAAAACCCTGACAGTATCGTCAGGGTTTCTTCAGTAGCGAGACCGAGAGTTGAACTCGGGACCTTAGGGTTATGAATCCTACGCTCTAACCAACTGAGCTATCTCGCCATTTATATTTCCACGCTCTAATGCCGACCCTTCGGCAAGCTATCTCGCCATGTCATGTCACTTAATAATCTAGTAACATTCCCGTTGTTGAGGGTGCAAATATAAAGAGAAATTTAAAATCTCTGCAAATTCAGGCTGAATTTATTTCTAGTCCAATTTTTTTAATTCGATCTGAATGAAATCCGCTAAGGATTTCAAACGTTCCGATGAAAAGTCAAATGGAACGGCTGCTGTCTCGTATATTTCAGGAATCGATTTTGCATAGCCCAATTTCAAGGCTTCTTGATACGCCGTTAATCCCTTATCGAAATCTGTTAAACTGTTCATCCACACGCCAAGTGCTCCTAATTGCGCAATCCCATACTCGATGTAGTAAAAAGGAACCTCAAATAAATGTAATTGTCGTTGCCAAGATGTGGCGATTTGATCTTCGTAACCGCTCCAGTCGGTTAATCCAGTACCGAAGTCCTTCGATAACTTCGACCAATGTGCGTGACGATCTTCCACAGTGTGCGTTGGATGTTCGTACACCCAATGTTGAAAGGCGTCGATTTGGGCAATCCACGGAAGGACTTTTAATACTCCTTCTAATTGTTCGCGTTTCGCACGGTTTAAGTCATCTCCGTTACTGTAAAAGTGTCCCCATTCTTTCATGGAAAGTAATTCCATAGACATCGAAGCTAGTTCAGCAACTTCGGAAGGTAAGTTCTTGAATCCAGTTAAGGGCAAATCACGACTCAAAAAGGAATGAACAGCGTGTCCGGCTTCGTGGATCATCGTAACTAAATCTCGCTGTGCGCCAACCGCATTCATAAAAATAAAAGGAACGCCAATTTCATAAAGTGGATAGTTGTATCCACCTGGTGCTTTTCCAGCTTTCGAATCTAAGTCTAAGTGACCCATCTCTTCCATCGTCGTTAAACAGTCCGCAAAGTATGGATTCAAATTCCCCAACATCTGAACGCAACCATCCAACATTTCCTTTCCGGTTTCAAAAGGTTTTAACGGCGCTTTTCCTTCTGGATCAACTTCCGTATTCCACGGTTTAAATTTTGCTTCCCCGGTAAGGGCTAATTTTTTCGCTTGAATGTCCTTCACTAGCGGAACAATGTGCGTTTTGATGGCGTGATGAAAGTCAAAACAATCTTCTTTCGAATAATCGAATCGTCCCAATGCTTGAAATTTGTAGTCCCTGAAATTTTGGAATCCTGCATTCAAGGCCAATTCATGTCGTTTGGTGATCAACTGCGTATATAATTCATCTAACGCTTCTCTATCGACTCTTCGTCGTTCCACTATTTTGTCAAATACGGTTTTACGGACTTCTTCATCTTGTTCTTTTAACAGTTGACTTGCTTTTTGCATCGTCAGTCTTTCTCCTTTGTATTCAATGGACTGCGCCGCACTCATGGCACCATATTTTTGCGCTAATTCGTTTAATTCAGCTTCGATCGAAATGTTTTTCTCCTGAAATAAATTTACTTGCGTTTCAATGCTGCGGAAATAGATTTGATGGGCCTGATCTTCATAGTCATGACGGAAAGGTGATTCCATAAACTTTCGATTTAAGGCATCGTCCAACGGAGCTAACTCCGGTTGAATTTTCGTCACAAAAAAGGTATAAGCAGAAGCGCGTTCTTCGTTGTTTGTTTCAATCGACATGCGAATATAGCGCCAAGCGAGGTCTTCCTCCAGCACTGCATCTAATTCGCTGCGGTCATTCAACCACTTTTCAAAATCAACTTTCGAACCGATTGCACGATTTGTCAGGTTCTCGAAATACGGTTTCAAGTCCTCCCAAGATTCAATGGATAAATCCTCGCTGATAAATTGTCGTTTGTTTTTTTCGATGATCATGTGCTGCTAATTTTAGGACAAAAAAATTCACCTGACGTTTGGACAGGTGAATTTTTAAAATGGTTGATGATATTATTTTCCGCGTGAACTACCTGTTTTCACAGGAGCGGCTTTCTTCATGTTTGCTGGTTTCGCTGCTTTTGCTGGACCTGCAGTTGTTGCTGCTTTCTTCTTTGCTGGCTCAGCTTTCGCTTTTGCTTCTTTCACTGGTGCCTCTGTTCCTTCTGCTCCTTCCGCTGTTGCTTCGAATAATCCTGCTTGTTTGATTAAATGAAACCATTGAAAGATTTTACGAACATCTGAAGGATAGACACGTTCTTTGTCCCAGTTAGGCAAAAAGGACTCCAATGATTTCTCCAGGACCTTCATGTCTTCTTTGTTTGAAGGACAATCATCCGTATATGCTTCGTTCATTTTAGCTAACACTTCTGTCAGTTTCACATCTTCTTCGTACGTGAAAATACTAATGTCCTCTAAAGTCGAGATTTTCTCTGTAGCGTATGCTGGAAAACGTTTTTTGTCAATCATTGATTCAACAATTACGCTGTTTTTTCCTTGAGCTATTACTTTAAATAGTCCCGGTCTACCAGAGATGGAAATGATACCTGTCAGATTCATGTGTTCGTTTTAATTTGGGTCAAAAATAGGAAATTTAGTCTATGTAAACGCGGGTTTTTCAATTCATGTTGTGTAAACGTAAAAATAAATAGAAAGAGCGTGTTGCAAATCAATAAATAATGACCTTCTGTCGGGCAATTATTTCCTCACCTGATTGCAATACAAGCGTGTAAGTTCCCTTTGCAATGGATTCCTTCGAAATTTCGTAGGTTGATTCGGTGAATTCATCACTTTGATGGGCTAATTGTCCGTTGGATGCAAATAAACGAATAAAACGTTTTACATTATTGGGATTCGGATAGTACACTGAACAACTAGTTGAAAAAGGATTCGGATAAACAATGAGTCCATTTTCAAAACAACTAGGTGGATTCAACTTATCCGGAAAGTTGATTTTCCAAAGCTCCCCATTGTTTTCAATCACATACATGGAATTCCCCACTTGTTCCGCATCTACTGGAAGGTAAAATCCAGTCACAATGTTACTTGTATGAACGGTGTAATCCGATAATAACGTGTCGTAATGGAGGTCCATCATCACTAATTCACGTGAAGAATCGACAAACGGACAAGGAGTGCCCCAAGGGGAAAGGGGTGTGTAACCAGTACTGTCGCCTCCAGGCATGAAACTCATGACAAACGCTTTTCCCTGGTAGATGGATCCGAGAAGTTCATCTCGATCAATCACGAGTCCGAGCGGTGAACGATGTGGCGTAAAGGTACGAACGCTCGTTCCTTCCTCACTGGCACGTTTAATTTGACCGGTATTTTCTTCTTTATAAAAATCCGCCGCATTCCCATAGTTTCTCAATGGTTCCGTAAATTGAATGCCCGCTGGAATAGGAGGGAAGTTGGAATCCGCGTTAAAGTGTCCAGCTAAATAAGCATCGTTATTCGGATTAACCAACGGATCCTGACTTGCGTCATAACTTGGATCTGTCAGTGGATTTGCATTTCCGCCGATTCTCCATGGAAATCCATAATGCTGTCCTTCTTGAATCCAATTCAATTCCTCTGGATCATCTCGCTCCCCGGCATTGTCCACCGCAAACAAATGATTTTCCGCATTCCACGCCATATCGTAGGCATTTCGTGTCCCTTCTGCGAATACAAAGCCACCATTCGTCAAAAATGTGGAGTCATTCGGCCAATATAAATTTTCTGCATCAATGGGAATGCGGTAAATTTTACTAGTTAAGGCTTGTTCGCGCATACCTGGAAAATTGCCGCCATTGCTTTCCACTTCTCCAAACGAAGTTCGAGAGCCTCCCGAGAAGTACAGGTAATCATGATTCGGATCAACAGTTATTCCGGTAAATCCATGGTCTCCGGAGGAACTACTTGTTGGATACGCTTCCGTTACAACCATGGTAGTCCATACACGTGAACCATCTTCTTGCAATACCCCTTTCATAACCATGCCGATTCCCGTGGTGCTATACCAAATGTTTCCTGCGAGGTACATGGTACTATCCATAAAACAAAGTCCTTGCAAACGGGACAATCCATGTTGATTTGCGGTAAAGCGCAACGAATCCGATCCAGTACTTTCAAAAACCTCATAGATATTTCCATTGGCGCTCGTGTAAAACAAGTGCTGCGATATTGGGTCCAGGGCTAGCTTAGAAGCGCCTGGTTTCAGTTTGAGTATCGAGTCCACCGAGATATCTGGTCGTAAGGAAAAAACCCTTTGACCAAAAACAGTAGAAAAACTGGAATGAACCAATAGGAGGACACAGAAAAATCGAACGAGGTAAAACATGAAGACAAGATACTAGAAAATCCACACAAAGCAAATCAATTTTTGTTTTCAGCTCTTCAAGCGGATGTCCAGCAAAACCCATCGATAGCAGCTCTTAAAACGCTATCATTTAAGAGGTTTAATGGTTTTTTAACATTAAGAATCAACTTATTAACAACTTATCCTTTTATTATGTGTATCTTTGCACCCAAATTTAAGATAACAATATGACATTTGAAGAGCTCGGATTGAGGAGTGAGGTGCTGAAGTCGTTAACAGAATTGGGTTTTGAAGCACCGACCCCCATCCAAGAAAAAGCAATTCCCTACCTGATGCAGGAAGATTGCGACTTTGTCGGCCTAGCGCAGACAGGA
>JBEDCT010000045.1:0-10142 GCA_041176665.1 Bacteroidota bacterium
CCTTTTCACAAAAAATCAAGATTACAGAATTGCATATTTCGAATGGAACAGGATTTGGCGGTCAAATCAACGGATCTATTGATGATTTTAAAACCTTGGCTCCAAACTCGAGTATTTTGGCAATGGACTTTAGTCAATATAACCAAATGGGTTATTACAACAATCAAAATACCGGAATGAACTTTTCCTCAAGTTATAGTTTACAGCTCGGACTTCAGTGCGCTAAAATGCCTAAAGTAACTTACCGCGTAGGAATTACACATATCACCAATGCAGGTGTATTGTCAGCGAATGGAGTTTATTTTCAATCCTTCCCTTACGACACCCTCACTTCTTCTCAAACAGGAGAACAAACTTTTCTCGATTCAACTAATACTAAGCGATATGAAATGAACCATTCGAATCAACAAATACGTTTGGATGGAGCGATGATTTTCCGCATGTTTCCAGAAAAAAGATGGTCAATTCATACTGGTTTAGGCGCTTCCATTGGAATGAGTTACCGATCAAACACCGAAATCAATTATTGGGAAACTTCAAGCATACCCTCAGAGTACAACTATGGATATGGCGTAGAGCGAGAATCGTACAGAAACAAAAATTCTTTAGGTGCCTCCCTATACATTCCTTTTGGAGTTGACTTTGGCATTGGTAAAAAACGTGAGTTCTGGATGCCGTTTCATTTATATGTTGAAACAAGACCAAGTTTGAACATCAATTCCATCAACGGAATTGGCACTAGTTTTAGTCCAGGAATGAGTTCTGCAGCCGGACTACGCGTGAAATTATAGTCAGATTAAGTTATAATGATTCTAAATTAGAGCCTTCTTCAAACGGAGGCTCTTTTTTTTTGCCTTTTTATCCACATTTTCATTGGGAAATTGAAATGAAAAGGTAAATTTGTGTCGCTTTGACAAACCGAATATTAAAACGATTGTTGAAGAACAAAGAACCGGACAAAAACAGTTCCTATGCAAGAAATTTCTACAAGCGCTAATTACATTCCGCTCTTATTGCAAATAGTAGTTGCGGCTGCATTTGTGATATTTACATTAGTTGTCACACACAAATTAACACCCCGTATCAATTCTGATCGAAAAGATGAAAATTTCGAATGTGGAATTGAGTCCGAAGGAAACGCACGTTTCCCTGTATCGGTGAGGTATTTTATGACGGCCATCCTCTTCGTATTATTCGATGTGGAAGTCATTTTCTTTTATCCATACGCGGTAAATTTTTACGAATTAAAAATGGAAGGCTTACTGGCATTGATCATGTTTGTTGGGTTCTTCCTAGTTGGATTCTTATACATTAGACTTAAAGGTGCTTTAGAATGGGAAAAATAGACGACGTAGAAGTCATCAACGGTGAAGGATATCAGTTGACGACATTGGATAAAGCCATTGGACTTGCGCGAGCGAATTCAGTTTGGCCGCTTCCATTTGCCACATCTTGTTGTGGAATCGAATTCATGGCAACAATGGGAAGTGCTTACGACTTATCTCGTTTCGGAATGGAACGTATGTCGTTCTCTCCTCGTCAAGCGGATTTATTGATTGTAGCTGGAACCATCTCTAAAAAATTAGGTCCAGTCTTGAAAAAAGTATACGAACAAATGTCCGAGCCTAAATGGGTTCTTTCTGTTGGAGCGTGTGCTTGTTCAGGTGGTATTTTCGATACGTACAGTGTCCTTCAAGGAATTGACCGCATTATTCCTGTGGACGTTTACGTTCCTGGATGTCCGCCAAGACCAGAGCAAATCATTGATGGAGTCATGAACATTCACGAATTGGTGAAAAATGAATCCAATCGTCGTCGTTACAGTGACGAATACAAACATTTGATGCAAAACTATAACATAGAAATCGAAGATGGAAAAGCTGAATAATGAAGCCATCTTGAACTTGATTCAAGGAGCTTTCCCGAACGATGTGTTGTTTCATGAAGAACCTTATGGACTTTTGACCATGGAGGTTCCTGCTGCGAAAGGACATGAAATCATCGAATGGTTAAAAAATCACGAAACGTTAAGCGTTAATTATTTGACAAACATTGCGGCGGTTCATTATCCGGAAGATTCCGGACGTGAATTTGCAGTAGTTTACCAATTACATAGTTGGAAAAATCAATTTAGACTGCGCTTAAAATGCTATTTGTCTAAAGAAAATATATCCATCGCTTCCTTAGTAGATATTTTTCCAGGTGCCAATTGGATGGAAAGAGAATCATACGACTTCTTTGGCGTAGAATTTATCGGACATCCAGACCTACGTAGAATTCTCAATGAAGACAGCATGGACTATTTCCCAATGCGTAAAGAATATGCTTTGGAGGATGATACCCGCGAAGATAAAGATGACCGTTACTTTGGACGAAATAACTAAGAAAGATGAGTGAATTAAAAACAAAAGAAGCGTTTGCTCAATCGTCGGAAACGATTGACGGAAACATTGCGACGATCAACTTTGGACCGACTCACCCATCGACACACGGTATTTTTCAAAACGTATTGAAGGTGGATGGTGAAAAAATCATTTCATCCGAACAAACGGTTGGATATATTCACCGTGCATTTGAAAAATTGTCGGAACGACGTCCCTACAACCAAATTACACCGATTACGGACCGCCTAAACTACTGCTCCTCTCCTATCAACAATATGGGATGGGAAATGACGGTTGAGAAATTAATCGGCGCTGAGATTCCAAAACGTGTGCAGTACATGCGCGTGATCATCATGGAATTAGCACGTATTGCAGATCACTTGATTTGTAATTCTGTTATTGGTGTAGATGCTGGAGCTTTAACGAGCTTCTTCTATCCATTTACAGAGCGTGAGAAAATCTATGAGCTTTATGAAGAAATTTGTGGAGCGCGTTTGACAACAAATATTGGACGTATCGGTGGATTCGAGCGTGACTTCACCCCTGCTTTCCACACGAAATTACAGTCCTTTTTGAAAACGTTCCCGAAAGCTTTTGAAGAGTTCGACTCCATGTTAGCTCGTAACCGAATCTTTATGGATCGCACGAAAGGTGCTGGACCAATATCAGCTGAACGCGCATTGGCGTATTCCTTCTCTGGTCCAAACTTAAGAGCAACAGGTGTTGATTACGACGTTCGTGCGATGCATCCGTATTCTTCTTATGAGGATTTCGATTTCATTATTCCTGTTGGAGTGAATGGAGATACGTACGATCGTTTTATGGTTCGTCAGGAAGAAATTCGTCAAAGTGTTCGCATTATTGAACAAGCATACAAAAATCTTCCAGAAGGATCATACAAAGCTGACTTACCTGACTTTTATCTTCCAGAAAAAGCAGATGTATATAACAACATGGAAGCGTTGATCTACCATTTCAAAATTGTGATGGGAGAAACCGAAATTCCACCAGGAGAAGTTTATCACTCTGTGGAAGGTGGAAATGGTGAATTAGGATTTTACCTGATTTCCGATGGTGGACGCACACCATACCGTTTACAATTTAGAAGACCTTGTTTTATTTATTACCAAGCATACCCGGAAATGATTTCTGGAATGTCGATTAGTGATGCCGTTCTTACATTAAGTAGTATGAACGTCATCGCAGGTGAATTAGATGCATAATATGAAAATAGAAAGTCCAAGTACACAAGACTCCACTCCAATTGTTTTCAGTGCAGAAATGATGGCTGAAATCCATGGGGTTATCGCCATGTTTCCTGAAGGAAAATCAAAAAGTGCGATTATCCGCATTTTGCACATTGTTCAAACTAATTACGGTTGGACAAGTGTATCTGCAATGAATACGGTAGCGGAAATTTTAAACATTCAACCAATTGAGGTTTACGAAGTTGCATCGTTTTATACGATGTTTCACTTGAATCCGGTTGGGAATTATGTGTTCGAAGTTTGTCGAACAGGACCGTGCATGATTGTTGGAAGTGATGACATCATTGCTTACATCGAAGAAAAATTGAATGTCAAAGTTGGTGGGACAACCGCTGATGGAATGTTTACATTGAAAACTGCTGAATGTCTAGGAGCATGTGGTTATGCACCTGTGCTACAATGTCAGTATAAGTTTCATGAGCATTTGACAAAAGATAAAGTGGACGAAATAATTGAAGCGTATCGTACAGCTCAATTTGTAAATTAAGGATTTATGGCAGGTAGAAAGTTACTTATCGAAAACGTACATATTCCAGGCATCGAAACATTCGACGTCTACCGTAAAAACGGTGGATACGCATCTGTGGAGAAAGCTTTGAAAAAAATGACACCTGAAGAGGTTGTCGAAGAAGTGAAAAAATCTGGACTTCGTGGACGCGGAGGAGCAGGATTCCCAACTGGGATGAAATGGTCATTTTTAGCAAAACCAGAAGGAGTTCCAAGATACTTAGTCTGTAATGCAGATGAATCTGAACCGGGAACTTTTAAAGACCGTTACTTGATGGAGAAACTTCCTCATTTATTGATTGAGGGAATGATTACTTCCAGTTACGCTTTAGGTGCGAATGTTTCTTACATCTACATTCGAGGTGAATTCATGTACATTCTTCACATTTTGGAGAAAGCAATCGCAGAAGCACGCGCAAACGGAATGCTTGGAAAAAACATCATGGGTTCAGGTTATGACTTGGAACTTGTTGTTGCTCCAGGTGGAGGTGCATACATCTGTGGTGAAGAAACAGCTTTATTGGAATCTTTGGAAGGAAAACGTGGTAATCCACGCATGAAACCACCTTTCCCAGCTGTCAAAGGACTTTGGGGATGTCCAACGGTGGTAAATAACGTAGAAACCATTGCGGCAGTTGTTCCCATTGTGAACAACGGTGGCGAAGAGTACGCTAAAATCGGTATCGAACGCAGTACTGGAACAAAATTAATCTCTGCAAGTGGAAACTTGGTTCGTCCGGGTGTGTACGAACTTGAAATGGGTGTTTCTGTGGAGGAATTCATTTACGGTGATGATTATTGCCGAGGAATTGCCAATGGAAAACAATTAAAAGCATGTATTCCGGGTGGATCATCCGTTCCGATTTTACCCGCACATTTGGTGACCAAAACCGCTGCAGGTGAAAACCGATTAATGACCTATGAGAGTTTAGCTGACGGTGGATTTGCTTCTGGATCGATGTTAGGTTCAGGTGGATTCATTGTTTTTGATGAAGATCAGTGTATTGTTCGCAATACGTATACATTCGCTCGTTTTTACGCGCATGAATCATGTGGACAATGTTCACCATGTCGCGAAGGTACAGGATGGATGGAGAAAGTATTGCACCGTTTAGAAAATGGACATGGTACAATGGAGGACATTAGCCTATTGGAAGAAATCAATAAAAAGATTGAAGGGAATACCATTTGTCCATTAGGAGATGCTGCCGCATGGCCGGTTGCTGCTGCGATTCGTCACTTCCGTGAGGAGTTTGAATGGCACGTAACACATCCGGCTGAAGCACAAACAAGAAATTATGGTTTAATCCAACCTCGTGTTGAAGAGATAAAAGCGCTATGATTAAAGTAACGATTGACGATATTGAAGTAGAAGTAGAACCGGGTACATCGATTCTGAATGCCGCTCGTCAAATTGGTGGCGAAGTTGTTCCACCGGCAATGTGTTATTACAGCAAACTTCCAGGAACTGGAGGAAAGTGCAGAACATGTTTGGTTGAAGTGGCTGCAGGATCAACTGCTGACCCTCGTCCAATGCCGAAGTTAATGGCTTCCTGCTCAACAACGGTGATGGATGGAATGATTGTTAAAAACAAAACAAGTCAACGCGTTCACGATAACCGTGGTGGTGTGGTGGAATTTTTGTTGATCAACCATCCACTTGATTGTCCGATTTGTGACCAAGCTGGTGAATGTCACCTTCAAGACTTAGGTTACGAGCATGGTTCAGCAAAAACACGCTACCGTGAGGAAAGAAGAACTTTTGACCCTATTGATATTGGTAACAAAATCAAATTGCACATGAATCGTTGCATTTTGTGTTACCGATGTGTGCATGTGGCAAATCAATTGACAGATTCACGTGTTCATGGTGTAATGCACCGTGGTGAGCATGCTGAAATCAGCACTTATATTGAAAATGCTGTAGACAATGACTTCTCTGGTAACATGATTGATGTGTGTCCAGTTGGAGCATTAACAGATAAAACCTTCCGTTTTAAAAGCCGTGTTTGGTTCTTGAAACCAATGGAAGCAGAATGTGCTTGTACTAAATGTTCAGGAAAAGCAGTCGTTTGGATGTTTGGAAATGAAATTTACCGTGTTACTGCCCGCAAGGACAAATACGGTGAAGTTGAAGACATCGAAGACAAAACAGCATGGATTTGTAACGATTGTCGTTTTGATAAAAAAGATCCGAGTGCTTGGACAATTTCTGGACCAAGAAAAATCGACCGTCATTCGGTAATTTCTCAAGGACAGTATTCGACAAAAATTGATAAAGGACTTAATAAAATAGGATAATGGATACAGGAATGCTTATAGAAAAATCCGTATTGGTTATATTGTTGTTTCTGATATCATTAGGAGTAGCTGCTTATCAAACGTATTTTGAACGAAAACTGGCAGCGTGGATTCAAGACCGCGTTGGACCAGATCGCGCAGGACCATTTGGCCTCTTGCAACCAATTGCCGACGGTGTGAAAATGTTCTTAAAAGAAGATTTCATTCCTGCTAAGGCCGACAGATGGTTATTTATTATCGGACCTGGTATATCCATGTTTACTGCCCTGATCACAAGTTCAGTGATTCCTTGGGGAACAAACTTGAGTTTATTTGGACGTGACATTAGTTTACAAGTAGCAGATTTCAACATTGGAATCTTGTTCGTATTTGGTGTTGTATCGATTGGCGTTTACGGAATCATGATTGGTGGATGGGCGTCGAACAATAAATATTCGCTTTACGGAGCAATTCGTGCATCGTCTCAAATGATTTCATACGAACTAGCTATGGGGATCTCCGCGATTACCATCGTTATGCTTACTGGAAGTTTAAGTTTGAACGATATCGTTAAAAGTCAACATGGAATGAATTGGAACATCTTCTATCAACCAGTTGCGTTCTTTATCTTCTTTATTACTTCTTTGGCAGAGCTTAACCGTGCCCCATTCGATTTACCGGAATGTGAATCGGAGTTAATTGGTGGATATCACACAGAATACAGCTCCATGAAATTAGGATTGTATTTATTCTCAGAGTACACATCGATGTTCGTTTCTGCAGCAATTATGTCTGTATTATTCTTTGGAGGATACAACTTCCCTGGAATGGATGCCTTCTCGGGTAACCTATTATCGATATTGAGTATCGCTGCATTTGCATTAAAAATCTTCCTAATCATCTTTGTCATTATGTGGATTCGTTGGACCATCCCACGTTTCCGTTTTGATCAATTGATGCATTTAGGATGGAAAGTATTAATTCCAGTTGCGATTGTCAACATGTTGATTACCGGCCTAGTAGTGGCATGGAATCAAGGATGGATGTAAAAGAAATAGAACATGGAAAGTTTAACAAATAGAAAGAAGGTCGTTTCGGACAAACCGATGACTTTTTTGGAGAAAATCTATATTCCAGCGATTGTTGGTGGAATGATGACAACGATGAAGCACATGCTTCGTCCACGCAAAACGATAAAGTACCCAGAGGAAACGCGTGTCTTCGCTCCCGTTTACCGTGGACAACACGTATTGAAACGCGATGAACAAGGACGTGAGAATTGCACCGCTTGTGGACTTTGTGCAGTGGCTTGTCCTGCAGAAGCAATTACCATGACATCTGCTGAACGCGTAAAAGGTGAAGAACACTTATACAGAGAAGAGAAATACGCATCCAGTTATGAAATCAACATGCTACGTTGTATTTTCTGTGGTCTTTGTGAAGAAGCGTGTCCCAAAGAGGCAATTTTCTTAACAGACCGCATCGTTACTACGGAATTTGAGCGAGACGAATTCATTTATGCGAAAGACAAGTTAGTCGAAGCAATTGATGACCGCATCGATATTACTAAAAGACAATTCACCGGAAAAAGAACTGAAAAATGAGTTTACAAATAATCTCCGTGATATTGGGTAGCTTAACGATTGCATCAGCATTGATGGTCGTTTTAAGTAAGCACCCCATTCGAAGTGTAATTTACTTAGTAATTACCTTCTTTTTTATCTCTGCTATGTACATTCTGATGAATGCGCAATTCCTAGCTATCGTAAATATGATCGTTTATGCAGGTGCGATCATGGTACTTTTCTTATTCGTTTTGATGTTATTAAACTTAAACAAAGAAATGGAACCAGAATCCTCACGCATGGGCGTGATTTCAGCAGTTGTTGCTGGAGGAACATTGTTTTTGGTCATGATTACCGCACTGAGAGATACCTTTCAATATGGAAAAAGCTACGTTCAAGTTCCCGTTCAGGACGCTGGTCTCGTAGAAAAATTGGGGAAATTGTTATTTTCTAAATACCTCGTGCCGTTTGAAATCTCTTCGATCCTTTTCATCGCAGCGATGGTTGGAGCTGTATTATTAGCGAAAAGAGAAAAACAAATCATCGACTAAGAATAAAATTATGGAACAATTAAACAACATAGGAGCATCCTTAGACTTTTACATTTTCGTATCCATTGCACTATTTAGCATTGGTGCGATTGGTGTGCTCACCAGAAAAAACATGATTGTCTTATTGATGTGTATCGAATTAATGCTAAACGCAGTGAATTTGCTTTTAGTGACATTTTCTACCTTCTTTGGGAATGGTGAAGCGCAAATATTCGTCTTCTTTATCATCGTTGTAGCTGCTGCAGAAGCTACGATTGGATTATCCATTTTGATCATGGCATACCGCAATAGCAAATCCATCGACATCGAAATGTTCAACAAATTAAACGGTTAAGAAAATGGGAAAAGATCTATTATTATTGACCTTGATTTCTTTGCCCTTAATTGGTGCAGCAATCAATGGTATTCTTGGAAAAAAGATGCCGAAACTCATCGTTGGTTCACTAGCGACGATCATGGTTTTCGTTTCTTTCCTAATCGGAGTAACCTTATTTGTAGGACTTGATAAAACGACCATCGTTCATTTGTTTCAAGTAGCGAAATTCGATGACTTTACATTAGACGCTAACTTTCAACTAGATTCCTTGTCCATTTGGATGACGTTAATCATCACCGGAATCGGTTCCTTGATTCACTTGTTCTCGATGGGCTACATGAGTCACGATGAAGGATACCACAAATTCTTTACGTATTTGAACTTGTTTATTTTCTCCATGCTCTTATTGGTATTGGGAAGTAACTACTTCGTATTGTTCTTCGGATGGGAAGGCGTTGGAATTTGTTCATATTTGTTGATTGGATTCCATTACAACGACGCAGAGAAAGGACTAGCAAACAGTTTAGCAGCACGTAAAGCCTTCATCATGAACCGCATTGGAGATGCTGGATTGTTATTCGCCTTGTTCATGATGTTAAACAAATTCCACACCTTAGAGTTTGTTGAAATCGGAAAAATGATCACAGCAAGTCCGGAATTGTACACGGGAATTGCGGGAGCAATTACCCTTTGTTTATTTTTAGCAGCAACAGGAAAAAGTGCTCAAATTCCATTGTTTACGTGGTTGCCTGACGCGATGGCTGGACCAACACCCGTTTCAGCATTGATCCACGCGGCAACGATGGTAACGGCAGGTATTTACTTGACGGTACGTTCAAACTTCTTATTTGAATTAGCGCCAACAACGAAAGACATCATTTTAGTGATTGGAATCGCAACAACGATTGTCGCAGCGTTTATCGCCATGCGTCAAAACGACATCAAAAAAGTATTGGCGTATTCGACAGTTTCACAGCTTGGACTCATGTTCGTAGCCTTAGGAATGGGCGCATATACGGTTGCTTTGTTCCACGTAACGACACATGCATTTTTCAAAGCATTATTGTTCTTAGGATCAGGAAGTGTGATTCACGCGATGTCAGACGAGCAAGACATTCGTAAAATGGGAGGCTTATCCAAATTGACTCCGATTACACACATTACCTTCTTAATTGGAACATTAGCGATTGCTGGATTCCCATTCCTATCGGGATTTTTCTCCAAAGACGAAATCCTTGCGCATGCATGGATGTCGAGTCCACTTGTTTATG
>JBEDCT010000046.1:0-5484 GCA_041176665.1 Bacteroidota bacterium
AACGCATCCAACGCGTGGAAAATGGATTCACCACAGGTTCGCGCACATGGACAAGCGACGAAATCCTTGAGGAACTAAGCGCGCATCCGGAATCATTTTCACCGAATGTGATTTTGCGTCCGGTTTACCAAGAATTTCTCTTGCCGAACTTATGTTACGTGGGAGGTCCAGGTGAAATCATGTATTGGTTGCAATTGAAAGAAGTATTTCAAGAAGCGAAGGTGTTGTTTCCCTTGATTCAAGCGCGGACAAGTATTCTTTTGCTAGAAGAAAAAAATTGGAACGAATGGCAAGCGATGGGATTTTCAACGGAAGATTTATGGCGTAATCCAGCAGAATTGAAATCCGCATTTCTACATCGCGAAGGCAGTCAAGCCATTGATTTCAGCGAATTGGATGAATTGACCGTGAAATTGAGTTCCAAATGGACACAATTGACGCAGGAAGTGGATTCCAATCAAGTCAGCATGGTCGAAGCCGAATTAACACGCATCACCAAGCAACTGATGCAATTGAAGGATCGTTTAGAGAAAATTCGCAAAGGGAAATTTGACAAGCAATTGAAATTCATCGACGCCATTTCAGCGAAGTGCATGCCGAAGGGAGAACTACAGGAACGAAGCAGCAATCTTTTCTCCTTCTGCGCTGATGGACATGTTTATGCACGAATCGAACAAATCAAGCAGGAAATGAATCCTTTTTTAAGTGATTTTCAAGTCATTCTGATTTAGGAATCAAAGAATTCACGACCTTTGTGTCAAATTGACACCCCATGACTCAAAACAACATTCGCGCAGTCCTTTCTCAACACCCAGTTATTCCTGTGGTTACGTTTCATTCGGTGGAAGAAGTCGTTCCGAAAATGGAGCAATTAATCGCACGTGGTATTTTCTGTGTTGAAATTACTTTGCGGACACCGGCAGCATTCGACTGCATCGCCGAAGCAAAGCTTTTGTTTGGTGACCGTTGTTCAATCGGAATGGGAACAGTTGTTTCTGTGAGTCAAATTGACAAAGCCGTAGAATTAGGCATTGATTTCATGGTGAGTCCAGGATTGAATGCCACGCTTGCCCCAGCATTTGAAGCAAGTGGGATTGCGTTTATTCCAGGTGTGGCGACACCAAGTGAAATCATCGAAGGACTCCAATTCGGTTGGGATACCTTCAAATTCTTTCCCGCAAACTTATTCGGCGGAATCAACGCATTAAAAGCATATGGACAAGTATTTCCAGCGGTGAAATTTTGTCCAACAGGTGGAATCACGGCAGAAACACATGCAGATTACTTGGCGATGGACAACATCATTTCTGTAGGTGGATCGTGGATGTAAGGTTCCTTTAAACTCCTCCTTCATTTTCTTGTTTCTCCTCAATCTTTTCCATTCATGATTTTCCTCTTCTCTCTCCTACTCATTATCGCTGCGGAATGGCTTTTCCTTCATGGACTATTAGAACATGGATTAGTTCTTTTGGCTTATGTTCAAGGAACCATTTTTATTGGCAGCGTTGGATTATTGTTTTTCAATTTCCGTCGTCGTACGCAAAATGCCGATTACCGCCTGGTTTTCACCTACATGGGCTTATTTATCGCATCCGGAATTCCAGCCTTGGTTTATTTGATTCCCGGTCTTTCCTATTTATTTTTCGACCTACCGTATTTGCAGTGGATTGGTTGGACTTTTTCCCTTCTCATCTTCCTAGGAATTCTATATGGCATCCAATTTGGACGTTGGAATTGGAAAGTACATCCAGTGGACTTATCCTTCCCTCACCTACCCGATTCCATGGATGGCCTGCGCATCATACAGATTAGTGATGTCCACGTAGGAAGTTTTTTACACCGCTACCACAAAGTGCAAAAAGCCATTGACAAAATGAATGCATTGGATGCCGATTACGTATTTTTCACCGGAGATTTAGTCAACAACAAAGCCGATGAAATGCATGGATGGGAGCCACTTTTCTCCTCCATTCAAGCGAAGAAAGGAAAATTCAGCATCCTTGGAAACCACGATTACGGCGATTACGTGAAGTGGGAAGAGCAAGACGAAAAATCACAAAACTTGAAGCATTTAATCGACATTCATCAAACCATTGGCTTTCGTCCACTGTTGAACGATGCCGTCGAATTAAGCGAAGGAGCTTGGTTGTTGGGCGTAGAAAACTGGGGAAAAGCGCCTTTTCGTCAGAGCGGAAAATTACCAGAAACCTTGGCGAAAGTCCCGGCGGATGCCTTTAAGATTCTATTGTCGCATGACCCAAGTCACTTCGATGCGCAGGTCGTTGGACACAGCAACATCGATTTGACCTTATCTGGACATACGCACGGCATGCAATTCGGTATTGAACGTTTCGGGATTAAATTCAGTCCCGTTTCCTTCAAATACCGCAAATGGGCCGGACTTTATCAAGTTGGGAAACAATATTTATATGTCAACCGTGGATTCGGATTCCTCGGATTTCCTGGACGCGTTGGCATTTATCCCGAAATCACTTTATTTACCTTGAGAAAACAGCGATAATCGACCATTTGTTTCGAACAAAGAATATCCCTACATTTAACTAAAATTTACAGACATGACAGCTATTTACATTATCCTCGTTGTTGGACTAGCCATCGTTTTCAGCTCCCTCTTAACCGTTACACAAGGAACGATTGCCGTGATCACGCTATTTGGAAAATACAAGCGAATCTTGACACCAGGATTACGCATGAAAATTCCATTTATCGAACAAATTTACCGTCGCATTTCCATTCAAAATCAAAGTATTGAAATGGAATTTCAAGCTGTGACGATTGACCAAGCGAATGTGTATTTCAAGAGCATGTTGTTGTATAGTGTCATGGATGCCGAAGAAGAAACCATTAAAAAAGTCGCGTTTAAGTTCATCAGCAACAAAGATTTAATGCAAGCCTTGATTCGCACCATTGAAGGATCGATTCGTGCTTATGTTGCTAGTCAGAAGCAATCAGAAATCCTTGGACTTCGTCACGAGTTGGTGGAAAGTGTGAAGAATCAAATTGACCACACTTTAGAAACGTGGGGATACCACTTATTGGACTTACAAATCAACGACATCACCTTTGACCAAGCGATTATCGAGAGCATGAGCAAGGTCGTTGCATCGAACAACCTCAAAGCAGCAGCAGAGAACGAAGGACAAGCCTTATTGATCACCAAAACGAAAGCAGCAGAAGCCGAAGGAAACGCGATTAAAATCGCGGCATTAGCAGAAAAAGAAGCAGCGATGTTACGTGGACAAGGGGTGGCATTGTTCCGTCAAGAGGTAGCAAAAGGAATGAGTGAAGCGGCAGAAGAAATGAAGCAGGCGAACTTGGACACCAACGTGATCCTTTTCTCCATGTGGACAGAAGCCATCAAGAATTTCGCTGAATACGGAAAAGGAAATACCATTTTCTTGGATGGAAGTGCGGAAGGCATGCAAAAAACCATGAAACAGATCCAGGCGATGTTATCGTCCGACCAAAATCAAAAATAGATTCACTTATTTCCATTGTCAAAAGCAAGAATTTACTATTTTTGCCAACCCAATAGTTACTTCAATGTAACCCGGTCCTATAGCTCAGTTGGTTAGAGCAACAGACTCATAATCTGTGGGTCCACAGTTCGAGCCTGTGTGGGACCACCCAAATAAGAAGGTAGCTGAAAAGCTGCCTTTTTTTATGAACTAATTTTCAAGCGAGAAGTCTATCCCGTAAGGTGTCTGTGATGTTGATGTTGCTCATCAATGCTTGATTGTTTTCTAAGGATGGATAAAGGTATTGAATTTGGGGGATGCAGTCGCGAGGTGATTCATTTAAACGACTATTTTTCAACAGAACTTTTAAATTGACTAAATTTATCGCTCAAACAGAAACAACCGAATCAATTCAACGGAATCACACAATTGAATGAGCCAACCTAAGATGTTTACGACATGCGACTAAATAAATTCATTAGTGAAAGTGGACTCTGTTCACGACGTGAGGCGGACAAATTCATTGAGCGTGGATTGGTCTTCATCAATAAGCGCAAAGCAACGATTGGAGATCAAGTAAAGGTTGGCGATAAAGTTCGTGTGAATGGCACAGAATTAGAACCACGCGAAGGAGAGGACATCGTTTTTATTGCGCTCAATAAACCGGTTGGAATCACCTCGACTACAGAAGAAAATGTGCACGACAACATTGTGCATTTCGTGAACCATAGCAAACGTATTTTTCCAGTTGGACGCTTAGACAAAGACTCGCAAGGACTCATCTTTCTGACAAATAACGGAGACATCATCAACAAGATTTTACGGGCTGGAAACAACCACGAAAAGGAATACCTTGTTACCGTAAACAAACCTTTGACTCCCGAAATGATCTCCGGAATGGCGAAAGGCGTTCCCATTTTAGGGGTCAACACCAAAAAATGCAAAGTCGTTCAAGAAGCACCTTACGTATTTCGCATTACGCTCATTCAAGGATTAAACCGTCAAATTCGACGCATGTGTGAGCACTTCGGTTACGAAGTGACAAAGTTAGAACGTGTGCGCATCATGAACATCGGACTCAAAGGATTACCAGTTGGAGAATGGCGTGATTTGACCGAGAGTGAAATGGACATCATCAATAACTTATTAGAAGACTCCACCAACGAAGATGTGCGAAAATCATCGACGCCGAAAAAACCGAAAACACCAAGCTCATCCACAACTTCGAATCCGCCAAAATCGAAAAAACCTTATTTGAGCAGTCCACCATTTGGACATCCACCGAAAAAGAAAGAACAACGCGGCGGAGCGTCCAAAAAATCGAATTCACGCCGACCTAAATCGAGGTAATCGTTTTCTTGTCACATCAAAATTGATACGCAATTCCCATTTGAAGTCCGAGTGAGAAATAGCGGTTTTTCGTATACATTGAATTCACCACATTCCCTAAAGACATTCGGTATGTTGGAGCGAGCGTAAAACGATAACGGTCGAAGATGTAAATCAGTTCAACTTGTGCCAAACCTGTAGCTGTCCAAGTACGTGCGTTTTCTGAAGCTAAAGTTGTTAAATCGGGTTGAATATAGCGTCCTTTCTGCTGTAGAACATGTCCAACAGAACAACCGATATTTACGCCCCATTCGAAGGATTGAAATGCTTGTCGGTAACCCAAATAAACGGGCAAAGACAAGTATGAATAGCGATTCACTCCATCAAACGTAAAGGAATAATCGTACTGAATTTGTTCGCCCCATTCAAAGAAATCCACTCCAGTTTGTAAGACAAGGTGTTTCTTGACCATTCGATAACGTAGTGATATATCGATACTGGAAGTGGATCGCTCTTGAGTGGACCTTAGTTCTCGGTATTTCAATGCATTCGTAACCCCAACGGCTGAAATTAATGATACATCATTCGTTTGAAAGGAAGAAATCACCCCACTCATTCCTGTGTAAAATCCGAAAGTTCGGGTCCATTTTGGAAGGCTGTTATTCATTGTGATTTC
>JBEDCT010000047.1:0-4204 GCA_041176665.1 Bacteroidota bacterium
GCGGAAAAATAGAAGAAGTGGACTTCAAATTCATCGTTTTAAATTCGCGTGTCTCCACGGATAATCACTTAACTGCTTTCCAACGTCTGTGCGTGAAAGCATACCGTTTTGTGAAGTCTACGGGATTAAAACCTGCAGAGGACTTTGGTTTGGATAAAACGAACGTTTACGTGGACTTCATTCCGATTTCTGTCACCAAACAAGTGGATCAAGACATGACCGAAGACTTTGAAAATTACTCGCAGAAAATCTATAAGGTTTCGTCGAAATAATTCAAGTCTTTCCCAAAGGTTTCTGCTAATCGGGAGTTGCTGTAAAACGCAAGCGAGATAAATAGGATACCTACAATGAGCGCGGACCATCCATCGTTGATTCCCGAGCTGACTAATATTCCGAAGAAAAGCACGACAATGTTGACGGATCCCCTCACGAGATTCGGAATGGTATTTGCCGCTGTTGAACGAATGTTCGTACCAAATTGCTCCGCCGCGATCGTGACAAAAATCGCCCAGTATCCTGTCCCAGCACCCAAAAGGAAACACATAAAATAGTAAGTGTTTTCGGTGATGTTATAATCGTGCATCTTCAAGAAAATCAGTACGCATACCAACGAGAATCCCAAATACAACTGCACAACTTTCTTACGGCTTTTTAACACTTGACTTAAGATCCCTGAAATCAAATCGCCTACGGAAAGTCCAATGTACGCGTACATCACCGCTTTTCCATTCGAAATGTCGTAAACACCCAACCACGGTCCAAAATTGTCTTTCGAATTCATGATCAACAGTCCAATCACATACCAAATCGGAATGCCAATCGCGACGCAATGAAGGTACTTGATGAGGTTCGCTCGTTGAAAGAAAATCAATTTTAAATTCCCTTTTTGAATGCTTTTGTCCTGATGCATGTTCTGGAAATAATGAGATTCCAAGGTTCCAATACGCAGAAATAAAAGCAAAATCCCCATGGATCCACCTACCACATACGCGACTTGCCAATTATGTAGCGAAAGTCCGAACAGTTGTTCAATTCCAGCGGCAATCCAAGCACCCTCTGATCCTACCAACGAAGCGACTACCGCACCCAATGCGCCAAAGGTCACAATGATCATTGTTCCGTAGCCGCGTTTTTCCTTGGACATCATTTCGGATACCAAAGTAATTCCCGCTCCGAGTTCTCCCGCGAGTCCGATTCCGGCAATGACACGAATAATGGCATACGTAGTGACATCTGTGACAAAGGCATTGAGCAAATTCGCAACAGAGTAGAGGAGGATCGATCCAAAAAGGACTTTTAATCGTCCGCGTTTATCGCCTAGGATTCCCCAAAGTATTCCGCCCAACAACATTCCTAGCATTTGCATGTTAAATAGGAATTTCCCGGTAGCGGCAATCGATTGCTCACTGGCATTTACCATGATGTCCCCAAGGCTTTCTGCTTTCACTACACCAAACAAAACAAGGTCGTAGATATCCACAAAATAGCCAAGTGCAGCAACGATAATGAGGAAGATGATTTTTCGGTCGATGGGTTGAGCTTGTGTATTCATGCAACGAATTTAATTTATTTTTCGAAAGGTTCGAGTTCTACTACCCTGGTGATTGGCATCTTCCTTACCGTATCCCGTTTAAAACGTGTATCTTTGCAAACAATTAAAGCAGAATGGCACATAAATCAGGATTTGTTAACATCGTAGGAAGCCCAAATGTCGGGAAATCAACGTTGATGAATCAATTAGTAGGAGAAAAAGTTTCCATCGTTTCCTCAAAGGCACAGACGACACGTCACCGTATTTTAGGAATTGTCAACGATGAAGATTACCAAATCGTTTTCTCCGATACACCAGGTGTGGTGAATGCAGCGTATAAGTTGCACGAAAACATGATGGACTATGTCAACTCTTCCATTCGCGATGCGGATGTATTGTTATTCATCACCGATACGGTTGAAAGTGAAATGAATCACGTAGAAACCTTGGAGCGTATCAAACGTTTGGAGGTTCCCGTTTTGTGTTTGATCAATAAAATCGATAAATCGTACCAAGAGAAATTAGAGGAACGCGTGAGCTACTGGAAGGAACAACTTCCAAAAGCGAAAATATTCCCAATTTCTGCCTTGCATAATTTTAATATTGACAATGTTTGGGCGGAAATACTCGCATTAATGCCCGAAAATCCAGCATACTACGAGAAAGATGAAATTTCTGATCGTCCGATGCGTTTCTTCATCTCTGAAATCATTCGTGAGAAAATTTTTATTCACTGTCAAAAGGAAATTCCATACAGTACGCAAATTGAAATTGAAGAATTCAAAGAGGAGGCAGGAATCACCCGTATTCGCGCACACATCATTGTTGAACGTGATTCGCAAAAAGGAATCATTATCGGTAAAGGTGGTGAAATGTTGCAGCGAATTGGACGTGCAGCGCGCCAGGACATGGAAAAGTTCCTCGATAAGAAAGTATTCTTGGAGAACTTCGTGAAAGTGGACAAAGATTGGCGGACATCAGCAGACAAGCTAAAAAAGTACGGGTATTAATACCTTTTAATTAAGAAAAAAACATGAGTAATATAGTAGCAATCGTTGGACGTCCAAATGTTGGGAAATCAACGCTTTTCAATCGCTTGACGGAATCCCGTGATGCCATTGTAAAAGAAGTAAGTGGGGTGACAAGAGACCGTATTTATGGAAAATCAGAGTGGAATGGATACCAGTTTTCGGTGATTGACACCGGTGGATACGCAACAGTCAAAGAAGATATTTTCGAAGGAGAAATCCGCAAGCAAGTTGAATTAGCGGTTCAAGAAGCGTCCGTGATCATTTTTATGGTGGATGTCATGACTGGAATCGTGCAAATGGATGAAACGGTTGCGCAATTGCTGCGAAAAAGTAAGAAACCGTGTATGATTGCCGCTAATAAAGTGGACAATACAGAACGCGTTGGACTTTCTTCCGAATTCTATTCCTTTGGTCTTGGTGAAGTGTTTGACCTAAGTGCGACAAACGGAAGTGGAACAGGAGAGATCTTGGATAAATTAGTCACGTTTTTCAACAAAGAAGACGAATCTATCCGCGAGGAAGATAGCTTACCGAGAATTGCGATTGTTGGTCGTCCAAATGTTGGAAAATCATCGATGATTAATGCCTTCACTGGACAAGAACGAAACATAGTTACAGACATTTCCGGTACGACACGTGATTCGATTCACACGCGCTACAATGCTTTTGGTTTTGACTTCTTATTGATTGACACAGCTGGAATCCGCAAGAAAGCCAAAGTAACGGAAGACATTGAGTATTATTCCGTTTTGCGCTCGGTTCGCACCATCGAGAACTCAGATGTATGTTTGTTTATGATGGATGCCTCTGAAGGACTCCAAAAGCAGGATTTGAGCATTTTCTACATGATTGAGAAGAACTCAAAAGGAGTAGTTGTTTTGGTCAACAAATGGGATTTAGTGGAGAAAGACCACAAAACCATGTTGGAGTACGAAGCGAATTTACGCGAGCAACTGGCGCCATTTAATGACGTTCCAATTATTTTTACGTCGACACTTACCAAGCAACGCATTCACAAAGCTTTGGAAACTGCCATGCGCGTGCATGAAAACCGTACCCGCAAAATCGCAACACATGAATTGAATGAAGTGATGCTCGAAGTGATTGCTCAAACGCCACCGCCAGCAGTAAAAGGAAAATATATAAAGATTAAGTTCATTCAAATGTTGCCGACACATGCACCAGCATTTGCGGTCTTCTGTAACTTACCGCAATACGTTCCGGATTCCTACAAACGTTTCTTTGAGAATCGCTTGAGAGAGAAATTTGACTTCGAAGGTGTTCCGGTAAAGATCTTCTTCAGAAAGAAATAAGAATGATTAGATAACAAAAAAGGCGCTTAAGTTAAGCGCCTTTTTTTGTTTCGTATGTTAAAATCTTATCGAATCAAATTCAAGTGACCAGTTACTACTTTGCGGTCATCATTTTCTTTTGCTTCGTATTGCATTCTCCAAGTGTAAATTCCAGCAGGGACTTTCGTACCAAGAGTACCATAAGTTCCATCCCAAGCTTCAGCAGCATCACGTGTTTCCCACACCACTTCTCCCCAACGGTTGTAAACCGTTAAATTGAACGCAAATGGATCGAATCCAGTCGTGAAGATGGCTTGCCACGTTTGATTATGCTCATCTTCGTCTGGTGT
>JBEDCT010000048.1:0-7506 GCA_041176665.1 Bacteroidota bacterium
GCAGACAGGAACAGGAAAGACAGCGGCATTCGGCTTGCCGTTAATTAATAACATCGATACAAAAGCCAGACTTCCACAAGGTTTGATCATTTGTCCAACACGCGAACTCTGTTTGCAAATCACAAAGGACTTAAATGTTTTCGCTAAATACCTTGACTGTAGCATTACAGCGGTATATGGAGGTACAGATATCAGAAAACAAATCACGGACATTAAAAAAGGGACATCCATTATTGTGGCTACTCCTGGACGTCTAGTTGATTTAATGAATCGTAAAGTGATTCAACTATCTCAAGTGCGTTATGTCGTGCTAGATGAGGCAGATGAAATGCTTAACATGGGATTCAAAGAAGACATTGATGCGGTATTGGAAACAACGCCAATTGATAAAAATGTTTGGTTGTTTTCCGCAACAATGCCAACAGAAGTTGCGCGTATTGCGAAAACGTACATGAATGATCCATTAGAGGTTTCTATTGGACACAAAAACCAAAGTAACGAAAACATCGACCACATCTATTACATGGTGAAGGAACGTGATCGTTACGAAGCAGTAAAACGATTGATCGATTTTAATCCAAGTATTTATGGATTGATTTTCTGTCGTACCAAAAATGAAACAGCAACTGTTGCTGAGAAATTAGGTCGCGAGGGATACAACGCGGAACCACTACACGGTGATTTAACGCAAGCAATGCGCGATCGTGTGATGGAACGTTTTCGTTCGAAAGAATTGCAAATACTTGTAGCGACAGATGTTGCTGCACGTGGACTAGATATTAATAACATTACACACGTTATTAACTATAACTTACCAGATGATATCGAGAACTATACGCACAGAAGTGGACGTACAGCTCGCGCTGGTAAAAAAGGTGAGTCATTGGTGTTAATCAATGGACGTGAAATTGGCAAGATTAAAGCCATCGAACGTCAAATGCGCACAACCTTCACCGTTGGTGAAATTCCAAACGCAGAGGAAATTTGTGAAATTCAATTGATGAAATTGATCAACAAAACCATTGCTACAGAAGTGAAAGAGGATGACATCGCGAAATTTATGCCGCAAATCCTTGAAGCATTTGAAAGTTTATCGAAAGAAGACATCATCAAACGTTTCGTTTCTACCGAGTTTAATCGTTTCATCAATTATTACGATCGCGCTGGAGATTTAAATGCTGCAGCAAGAGATGACCGTAGTGGTGAACGCAACAAAGGTGGAAAATCTGATCGCTCACGTGACGAAGGAAAAACACGTTTCTTTGTAAACCTTGGTAAACGTGATGGATTGAATCCAGGTGCTTTGTTAAGAGTGGTTTGTGATGCAACAGGTTTGAATTCTCAGGCTGTTGGACGCATTGACTTATTGACTTCTTACTCATTCTTTGAGGCTGACCAAGAACATACAGAGAAAATCTTGAAAAATGTGAATGGTACAGATTTCGAAGGACACCAAGTTAACGTAGAAGTAACTGCACAAAAAGAAGGTGGATCAGATCGCAGCGAAGGCGGTCGTGGACGCGGACGTTTTGGAGGTGATTCTCGTTCAGGTGGCGGCGGAGGATTCTCGGGTCGTTCTGGTGGATCAGGCGGTGGCGGTTACGCTGGTCGCTCTGGTGGATCAGGAGGTTCAGGTGGCGGAGGTTACGCAGGACGCTCAGGCGGTTCTGGTGGCGGAGGCTATGCTGGTCGTTCTGGTGGATCAGGTGGTGGCGGTTACGCTGGTCGCTCTGGTGGATCAGGCGGCGGCGGATATGCTGGTCGTTCTGAAGGAGGAAGCACAGGTGGATCTAACCGTAGTGGTGGATTCGGTGCAAAAAGCGAAGGCGGAGATCGTCCTCGTGGAGAAAGAAAACCGTTCGGTGGAGACCGTAAACGATCTTAATATATAACTCATTTAAGTAGCTAAAAATAGCATAATAGTATTATGGAAATTAGAAACATCGCCATCATTGCCCACGTTGACCACGGTAAAACGACGTTGGTAGATAAAATCATTGAAGCAGGAACAATGATTAATGAACGTGATCGTCCAACAGGTGACTTGATCATGGATAATAACGACTTAGAGCGCGAGCGTGGAATCACCATCGTCTCTAAAAACGTTTCTGTAACGTACAAAGGAACAAAAATCAACATCATCGATACTCCAGGTCACGCCGACTTTGGAGGAGAAGTTGAACGCGTATTGAACATGGCAGATGGAGTGTGTATTTTGGTGGATGCCTTTGAAGGACCAATGCCTCAAACACGTTTCGTTTTGCAAAAAGCCCTTTCTTTGGGATTGAAACCATTGTTGGTAATCAACAAAGTGGACAAAGAAAATTGTACACCAGAAGAAGTACACGAAAAAGTATTCGACCTGATGTTCGAATTAGATGCAAACGAAGATCAACTTGATTTCCCTACCATTTATGGTTCGGCGAAAAATGGTTGGATGTCGGAAGATTGGAAAAAACCAACAACCAGCATTACTCCGTTGTTAGACTGTATTTTGGATTATTTCCCACCGCGTAAAATCGAAGAAGGAAACACACAAATGTTGGTGACATCATTAGACTTCTCTTCTTATGTTGGTCGTATCGCGATTGGACGTTTGTCGAGAGGTGTGATGAAGGAAAATCAACCAATTATTTTGTCGAAATCTGACGGACGTTTGGAAAAACACCGCATCAAAGAAGTATTTGTATTCGAAGGAATTGAGCGCATGAAAGTGGCAGAAGTTCAAGCAGGAGATCTTTGTGCTGTAACAGGTATTGAAGGATTCGAGATTGGAGATTCCATTTGTGATGCTGAAAATCCAGAGCCACTTCCAACCATCAAAATGGATGAACCAACAATGAGTATGTTGTTCTCTATTAACGATTCACCTTTCTTCGGTAAGGAAGGAAAGTTCGTGACATCTCGTCACATTTCTGACCGTTTGCAAAAAGAATTAGAGAAAAATTTAGCAATGCGTGTTCAAGAGACGGACAAAGCGGATAAATTCATGGTTTTCGGCCGTGGTGTATTGCACTTGTCGGTTTTGATTGAAACAATGCGTCGTGAAGGTTATGAATTACAAGTTGGACAACCACAAGTAATCATCAAAGAAGTTGATGGTGTAAAATGTGAGCCAATTGAAGAATTAACAATCGATTTACCTGAAGTACATAGTGGAACAGCTGTTGAAGCGGTAACACGTCGCAAAGGTGAAATGAAAAATATGGTTCCGAAAGGGGAGCGTATGACGGTTACTTTTGAAATTCCTTCACGTGGAATCATCGGTTTACGTAACTACTTATTGACACAAACGGCTGGTGAGGCAATTATGAATCACCGTTTCTTGGATTACCAACCGTATAAAGGTGAGATTCCTGGTCGTCAAAATGGATCATTGATTTCTTTGGAACAAGGTACTTCCATTCCATTCTCGTTGAATAATCTTCAGGAACGTGGTAAATTCTTTATCGCACCAAATGAGAATATTTACGAAGGACAAGTAATTGGAGAGAACTCTCGTGCAGGTGACTTGTGTGTGAACGTAACAAAAACAAAGAAACTGACAAACATGCGTGCGTCAGGATCAGATGATAAAGTTCGTTTGGCTCCACCGAAAGTATTTAGCTTGGAAGAGTGTTTAGAATACATTCAATCAGATGAATATGTGGAGGTTACACCTAAAAACTTACGTATCCGTAAAATCTTTTTGAAAGAAGGAGATCGTAAACGTGGCGGAAAAGCGTAATAAATCGTAAGTTTATACGTTATCAACTACGATGCGAAAACTGATTTTTATGTTTCTTATATTGTCTTGCGTTGGAAGCTTTAAAGCCCAGCGCAAGACTTTTTTTTCTAAATCAGAATTTGGTTTGAATATCGGACAGATGTATTACATCGGGGACCTCAATCAATTTAAACCATTTTATCAAAGCAATTGGTCCGGTGGACTTATGTACCGCTACAACTTGCAACCGAGAATTACCCTTCGCTTTAATTACCTCTATGGAAAAGTGGAAGCGTACGATAAAGAAAGTTCGAATCCGCTCTTTGTCAACAGAAACTTAGAATTTCGTTCTGTTATTCACGAAGTGGCTGGTGGACTCGAATTTCACTATGTTCCTTTTACCTTCGGGAAAGGAAATAAAAATGCGGGAACAGTGTACTTGTTAGCTCAACTTGGTGGATTTTACATGAATCCAATGGCCATGTACAAGGATTCATTAGTTGCCTTAAAGCCGATGTCCACGGAAGGACAAGGGACATCGATTGCAAATAGAAAATCATACAGAAATTACCAATTATGCGTTCCACTCGGTATGGGTGTGAAATTTGCCATTGGTAATAAACTGACCGTCAATTTTGATTTGGCCATTCGTAAAACATTCACGGATTATTTAGATGATGTCGGATCAGCTACTTATGCGAATTCAAAAGTCATTGACAAAGAGGTTTCACAAATGGCCGCTGACCTGTCAAATCGTAGCCTAGATGGTTCCAAATTCGGAGTAAGGGGAAATCCTTCAACAAACGATTGGTACGTTTATTCTGGAATGACCATCGCCCTTCGACTCGGTCGAGAAAAAATCTGTTTTTACTAATCAACGAGGATCTTTCCAGATCAAGGTTTTTGTTGCGTTCAATATTCCTGGAACACAATTACCATCACCCATTCCAGTAAATCCGCCGTCTGGTGCACAGACTAAGTTGCAGTCCGCATCGTAAAGTTCACTGAATTGATCACAACACGCAGCCGTAAAGTAATAGTAACTTACGCCGTTGTATTCCCAGAGCCACACTTCTTTCGGTGGATTTTCAACAGGCGCATTTTGAATGTCCTGAATTTTGTTTTCAATGCAATCTGGAACAGCTACTGGCAAATCTAGCTTTTCACAGGCAGTCAACAAGTAACAAAGAAAAAGAGGTAAAAAGATGAATCGTTTCATCGCAATTCTGTTAGTTGTGGCACTCACATTCTTCACATGCGGCCTCCGTTTCAAATCCAATTGGACTACAGCCGCTGTATCCTTTAAACTCGCAATTATCTGTATCTGGATTGTAAACCCAACTTTCCCAATATGCTTGACACGTCATTCCATCTGGAACTTGTTCTAGGCAAGCAGCTTCTTGATTCTTTATGCATTCACGTTTACAAGAGCTAAAGGTGAACATCAAAATTCCAATGAATAAATATCGTTTCATACTTAAAGTTAAATAAAATCAGTTTGATTTAAATTAATCGTGTAAGAAAAAACCTCTTTCCAACCTTTCCAATGGGCATAATCGCCAATGGTTTCATTATGCCAAATGTAGGAGAATTGTCCACCGTTTTGACAAACTTCTTGGTATAACGTCTTGATTTTTTTCATTGCCTCCGCTGGACTTAGTTTCAGATACTCGTGTAGGGTTCCATCCATGTAGGTAAACGGATGAACGCGCAAGGAGGTGGTGTCGTTCGTCGTTAAATCGAACCAATTAAATACACGTGCCGTTCCAGCTCTGAATCCTGCAATATCTGCGTAGCCCATCGAATAGTCGTCTGTGATGTTTTGACGAATCAATGCCTGATACGTATACGGCAAGTTCAGTGCCAAGAAATGTTGTCGGTTTTTCGTAACGGGTTTCGAGGTAATTTGATTCAATCGCTGAATTTCCGTTCCCAATTGGTATTCGGAATCATTTGAACCGAAGCTGGCGTGTACACCAATTTCTGCGTATTCTGACATGTTACGGATCAATTCACGCTGATCTTCTTGTGAATGAGGAATATTCTTATCGTACGTTCCATAGTCACCGAGTAACCAGAAAATAAGCACATTTGCCCCCGACATCGCTAACGTTTGTATGAAATCAAAGGTGTCATATGGATCCTTCATTTCTCCCGCTAGTACTTTATTTCGATCCGAAATTCGGTCCTTTCGGTTGAAAAGATAGTCCTTTGCGGTAGCTAACTGTGTTCTCAGTGCGTTTTTATGCAAATAAGCAAAAGCATTGTCGATGTCGAAAGTGGCGATGGATTCAACAAGCTCCAATTTAGGATGCCACTTTAGACCACAGCGATCTTTTAGAAACTGTAGGAAATCAATACTCCATCGATCACACATGGCTTTTTCATGCCAATCAAATTGAAACATCAAACTATTTTTTCCTGTAAATCGACCAAGACTGTCTTTTTCCTCAGACACGTATTCCTCCATTCGCGTCAATGTGAAAAAGATACTTGCCAATGGATCTGTTATTCCATTCAGACAAAAACACGCTTCTTTATGGAATAATTCTTTGGTTATTTCATAGGTTTCAATCGTTTCCTCAAATAATAAAGAGCTAGGAATCAACTGTGTGATCTGTTCAAAGTGTCGCTCTGAATAATTCAACTTCCATCCATCTACTTGCTCAAATTGCTTGTAATCATTGATGATTTGATAAGCAACACCCCTATGCTCCATTACGAAGTTAAGGGTATATTGAAGTCGAGTCGATATGTGGTCAACGTAAATCGTTAGCATAATAACTCCTCCATGATTTTTTCACAAATGAACGATGCAGCTTGACCATCACCGAATAAATTCGGATAGCTAAAATCTATTTTCTCCAACATTTCCAGGCTGCTTCGCACGATTAATTCTTCGTTGGATCCAGCTAAACGTGCATTCCCATTTTCCACAATCTCAATCCACTCGGTTTGTTCCCTTAAGATGATACATGGTTTTTGGAAGAAAAATGCCTCCTTTTGAAGTCCACCACTATCTGTAATGATGATTCGCGCATTCTTTTCTAAGGAAATGATGTCTAGAAATCCAGCAGGCGGAATAATTTTAAATCCATTGGAAGCGGTCATTTGAACCAGTAATTCTTCGCTTAACAATTCTTCCATTTTCTTTTTAGTCCGTGGATGTATAGGTAAGATGATTTCCAAATTGGATTCTTTCTGAATGCGAAGCAGTGCGCTAAAAATCGCATTCAGGTTTTCTTCATGATCAGTATTGGTGTCTCGGTGTATCGTGCAAAGTATGAATTGATTTTTAGTTAATTCGTTCTCTGACAATACAGTTGATTTCTCCTCTGAAAGTTCAGAGAAAAATAAACTATTATCGTACATGACATCTCCGCAATGATATACGTTCGGACTGTCGATGCTGGCTTTTTTTGTTGGAATTAAGTCAAAACCCTCCTTTTTGAGGTTATCCATTCCAGCTCTTGTCGGTGAAAAAAGCAAGGAGCTCATGTGGTCACAAGCGATGCGATTTAATTCTTCTGGCATGGCTTTGTTAAAGCTGCGAAGTCCAGCCTCCACATGGATCACAGGAATGTATATTTTCGCCGCGGCCAATGCGGCAGCAATGGTTGAATTGGTGTCTCCATAAACCAAAACAGCATCCGGTTTCTCCGTTTGAAACAAGGATTCGAGTCCTTCCAACATTTTTGCGGTCATTGATCCATGTGAACCACTTCCAACATTTAAATTAAACGCAGGTCTGGGTATTCCGAGTTCATTGAAAAAGACTTCGGACATGTTTTCGTCGTAGT